>USHL01000225.1 GCA_900554525.1 uncultured Oscillospiraceae bacterium
TGTGTTAGGCACGCCGCCAGCGTTCGTCCTGAGCCAGGATCAAACTCTCTAAAATATTCTATCTAAACACCTTCGTGCTTAAACCTATCTTAGAGCATCTCTGCTCATTCGCAATACTGACGTATTGTCTTGTCCTTCGTACTTAAAGTACTCTCTCTCCCTGCGATCTCTCACAGGAATTGTCGGGTCCTTTTTCTTTAGTCGTTGTTTAATTTTCAAGGTCCGCTCGCTCCCTCTTTTCAGGGCGCCTGATTATATTACCACATCTTTATATGCTTTGTCAACTCTTTTTTTGGGTTTTTTTAAAAATTATTTTTTTATGTCGTTTGAGCACAACATATAGCGTTTTAAGTCGCCTGAAAAAACATATTAAAGCAAAAGTCTCCCTTCAAAGAGGGAGGCTTTTGTAAATTACTCGGCTAATCCTTCCGAAATACCCATCGCAATTATTCCGGCAAAGACCGTAAAAATTATCAGATAATGCTTGAATGAAAGTTTTTCTTTGAGGAAAATCCTCGAAAGCAAAACCGAAAAAACACAGTATGCCGATATCATCGGGGCCGCCACCGTAGGATTGTCGCCTATCGCAAATATATATGTAAACTGTCCGGCTGTCTCACATCCGGCCCCCAGCCATTTCGGCAGGCCCCATTTAAATTCCGGTTTTTCTTTCTTTATTATATATACATATATAAACGCTATCACCGCCATAATGAAAAAGGTGTATTCATAGGCGATGTTCGCCGAGTCCTCCTCCACTACGCCGCGGTCAAGCAATATGGCGTCGGCAAAGGTTCCGAGTCCGTCAAGCAGGCAGTAAAATATCGGGAAAAAGACCGCGATAAAACCGCTTTTGTATTTCCGATTTTCCTTTTTCTCAGCAATAGCGGCAGTCTCTGTGTCATATTTCTTTTCAACAAACGCAAGCCCGATAACACCGGCGCATATCAGAGCTATGCCTATCCACTGCAGGACACCCGGCATCTGCCGCAAAAATATCAGACACAAAAGGCAGGCGACCGCACCCGACGAATTGCAGATCGGCGACGATACCGAAAGCATTATATAGCGCAGCCCCACATATCCGAGTATCATAGACGACACGTAGCAGATTATTGCGGGAGCATATTTTACAAAATCCTCCGGATAAAATTCCGTGCCGGTCAAAAGCTCAAAGGTGGCATGTATGCCCATAACCGTGCCGACCGCCACCACTATTTTCCAATGACTGTATTTATCGGTCGGCTTTGAGCCCATTTTTGAAAAAAGGTCTGAGCCGCCCCAAAAAGCTATCGTTATTAAAGATAAAATAAACCACATATTAAATTCCTTCCGTTTTAAGTAATTTCCTTTGCTTTTTACCGTAACGGAGGGTCGTTATTGTTTTCGGGGAATTTATCTTTTTTTCTTTTCTTTGACAAATCAGTTCTCTCTCTTCCCTGCAAGGCGTTCGGCAAAATCGGCAAGCTCTTCATCACTGAAAAATTCCACAAGCAGCGTACCCCTGCCGTTTCCGCTCGGATTTATCTGTATTCCGCGCTGCATATTTTCTTTTAGCGAAAGCTCCAGCTTTCTGTAAAATTCCGCATTGTACACACCGTTCACCGGAGGTCTTCTTTCGGAATTCGCCAGCATTTGGGCGTAAAACATTCTTTTTTGCTCTTCTTCCTTTTTCCGCTTTACAGCAAGCCCTATAATAACCGCCGCCGGAACTATAAGGACAAGCGCCCAAATCACTAAGTAAACAATTGCTATAAGCTCATAATGCATTGTTATTCTCCCCTTTCAAATACTGCTTCGGTCCCGCCTTAATTTTCCCCCGCCAGCTTTTTCGCAAAGTCGGCAAGCTCCTCATCGCTGAAAAATTCCACCGTTAAAGTGCCCTTTCCTCTGCCTGACGCGTTTATATGAATTTTCCGATGCAATTCGTTTTTCAGCGCCAGCTCCACCTCGCTGTAAAAGTTATTTTTAGGCTTTTTTTCTGTCTTTGCCGGTGTTTCAGGCTTTCGTGCCGCCATTTTTTCCAATTCGCGCACCGAAGCACCGTCGACGGCCGCTATCAGCATTTTGGCGCGCTGTGACGGATCGGAGCAGGCAAGAAGCGCCCGCGCATGTCCGGCAGTTATACTGCCTCGCCGCAGAGCCTCCAATTCAGGGTCTTCGAGTGAAAGCAGGCGCAGCGCGTTTGTGACCGCGCTGCGGGATTTGCCCATACGCTTGGCGACCTCCTCCTGAGTCAGTCCAAAGCCGTCTATAAGCGTGCGGTAACCGAGCGCCTCTTCAACGGCGTTAAGGTCCTCTCGCTGAAGATTTTCGGTAAGCGCCAGCTCCGCCAGCGTGCGTTCATCTACATCCTTGATTATTACAGGCACCTCGGACAGCCCCGCCATACGGCAGGCACGCCAGCGGCGTTCTCCGGCAATAATCATATATCTGCCGTCTGTTGTCGGCTTGACCACAATAGGTTGTATAAGTCCGTGCTGTTCGATACTTTCGGCAAGCTCGGCAAGCGAGGCTTCGTCAAAATCCTTTCGCGGCTGTCCCCGGTTTGGCTCTATCTCATTCAAGCTTATTGTTACCGCGCCGTCGCTGTCGGCCGCGTTTTCGTTAAACAGGGATTCCAGACCTCTGCCGAGACCGCCTTTTTTCGCTGCCATATCACATTCTCCTGTTCTTCTTTAAAAATTCCTTTGCGAGGTCGCAATACGCCTCACTGCCTTTAGAACGTTTATCGTAATACTGTATCGGCATACCGTAGCTCGGCGCCTCCGAAAGCCTGACCGCGCGCGGAATTACCGTTTTATACAGTTTATCGGAAAAATACTTTTTTATTTCCGATACGACCTGCTGAGTAAGATTAAGCCTGCCGTCATACATGGTCAGCACTATTCCCTCGATTTCAAGCGTGGTGTTGTAAAGCCTTTTCACCTGTCTGACCGATGCCATAAGCTGCGAAAGCCCT
>USHL01000226.1 GCA_900554525.1 uncultured Oscillospiraceae bacterium
AACTAATAAAAAAAGGTGAGGTTTTTTATGCCGGCGAGAACAGATTTAGCAATAGATATAAATGAGACCCTTTCAGGCGGAACTGAGGGAATAGCCGAAAGCCGCGAGCAGAGGGGCGATATAAGGATAACCCATATAAAAATCACTTCCGACGAGGGCTCCGAAAAGCTCGGAAAGCCGCAGGGAAATTATATAACGGCAGAATTTCCTCCGCTGTTTGAAATAGAGGATTTCAGCGGCCTTAAAGCCGTTGTAAAGGATATGCTTTTATCGCTTTTGCCGGAAAAAGCGGAATCTGTAATGGTGGTGGGTCTCGGCAATACCGAAATAACCTCGGACGCGATAGGGCCCGTAACGGCAAGGGGCATACTTGCAACAAGGCATATCGCGGGACAGTTTGCAAAAAGCATAGGTCTTGAAAGGCTGCGCAGTATAGCTGTGATTTCACCGGGAGTGCTCGGAAAAACCGGAATTGAAACCACCGAAATTATTTCGGCGGCGGTAAAAACTGTAAAACCCGACGCGGTTATCGCGGTTGACGCACTTTGCTCAAGGAGCGTTACAAGGCTTTATAAAACGGTACAGCTCTGCGACAGCGGAATATCCCCCGGTTCGGGAGTAAAAAATTCCCGCAGGGAGCTGAGTCAAAAAACTCTCGGCGTGCCGGTAATCGCGCTCGGTGTGCCGACGGTGGTGGAGGCGGACACGCTGGCATACGAGCTTACAGGCAGTGAGGTGCAAAGCAGTACGGATCTGCTTGTAACGCCTAAAGAGGCCGATCTGCTCACCGACAGAATAAGCGGGATTCTTTCAGCTGCGCTCAATTTGGCGCTGCAGCCAGATATTGACCCGGATATTATTTTGGGGCTGGTCTAACCGGAAAATTTTCCGCATATGATATTGTGTGGAGGTGCCGCTTATGCAGAGTAAAGGGAGCATTGCAAGACTGGCCGCGATATTCGCCGTTTGCATAGCGCTCATCGCCTATAATTTATACGGGAGACTCAGCCGGCCTCAGGTACAGGGATTAACCGATGTACAAAGCGATACCGTATCCGTCAGAGACGAAAGCCGCGAGGATGCTTCGGAAAGCGAAAAAACGGAAACCTCTTCCGAAAGCAAAACCGACAGCAGCGCCGCCTCGGGCAGCAGCGAGGCCTCGTCGGTGACGGCGGCCGCCCCGGGAACCGTAAAGGGAAAAATAACCTCGAAATATATTTCACCGTATACGGCAAAGCTCTCTTATAACAATGTATACGTAAAAAACAACGCCGGAATATCGTTCGATATAAAAGAGCTTTTGTCCGCATCGGTGGGCTTTAAAATAAACAAGTCAGACGAGCCGCAGGTGCTGATAATGCACACTCACACGACCGAGACTTATATGACCGAAAACACCGATTATTACACCGAAGCATATACCTCCCGCACACGAGATAAGGAAAAAAATATGGTGAGCGTCGGCGAGATAGTCGCCGACAAGCTGAATAAAGCCGGAATCAAGACGCTTCACGATACAACCGAGCACGATTACCCGAAATATACCGGCAGCTACGGCCGCGCCGCTACAACGATAAAAAGCTATTTAAAAAAATACCCGAGCATAAAAATCGTGCTTGACCTGCACCGCGACGCGCTGGCGTCCGGCAGTGACAAGGTAAAGCTGGTTACAGAAATCAACGGCAAAAAGGCGGCGCAGGTGATGCTGGTTATGGGCTCGCAGAGCGGGAGCATCACAAATCACCCGAATTGGAAGGAAAATTTAAAGCTGGCTTTTAAATTGCAGCAGATGCTGGAAACCAAATATCCTACCCTCGCGCGGCCGATGACGGTAAATTCAAGCCTTTATAATCAGAATCTGACGACCGGCTCAATGCTTATTGAGTTCGGCACCGACGCAAATACGCTTGAGGAGGCGCACTATTCGGCAGAGCTTGTCGGCGACGCGCTGGTAAGTCTGTTTAACACGCTTACATAAAAAAGCAAAGGAATGGTTAAAAATTAAAAACTCAAAAAAACTGTTTTTCCGCTCGTTTTATATTTCCTCGGTGCTGGCGCTTTGCCTGTTTATCGGGATATACGGAATTTCCAAGGCTTATGAAAACACCAAAATCATCGGCTTCGGGGAGTATAAAAAGGCCGTCGATTACGACAACGGGACTTTAAGGATATTGGATTTTGAAATTGAAATTTTTTAAAAAGCAATCCGCCCGCATTTTTAATGCGGGCGGATTGCTTTTGTTTATATGTTTTTTGTCAAGTCCTGCAATGAGGTCTCCAGAATATTCTGCAACGCTTCCTTTGATTCAACAGGAGTCATTCCTTCACCGAGATTTTCTATTACTGTTTTTAAAAGCGTAACCCTTTCAGAATCATGTTCGGGAACAGGTTTTAGGTCATCATAAATTTTTTCATAAAAAGCAAGCAGTTTTTGCAGACTTTCTTCTCTGTGGTGGAATATTTCTGAAATTGTTTTTAGCTTTGCAACGGCAACTTCACCTTGTAATGTATTCTGTTCAGTATTTCCGTCCTCGTCTTTTATGATAGAATTGGAATCACCTACGCCATGGATGGTCAAATAAATCCGTTCGAGATTTTGCATTTCTGTATGAAGTTTTTCTATCTGTTCTAAAACATAAGGTATACTGTATTTTTGTTCGTTTGCATTTATATTTTCAGACATATTTCTGCCCTCCGTATTATTTTCCGGCGGGAGCGTAAGGCATATTGTATTTTTGTTTATGAAACGCGCCCTGCCGTTTTTAACAAGCCCTTTGGCTCTTTTAGGATAGGTGTTTTCATACTTGTTGCCTTTTGAATCTGTAACAATAATGTTTTTTTCGATGGGTATCATCCCCCTTGTACAGACTGCTGTAAAGCTGTTTTTTGTTATGGGTGCCTCCCCGTTTACTTTTTGAGTATAACATA
>USHL01000227.1 GCA_900554525.1 uncultured Oscillospiraceae bacterium
AAGCGCGGCTTGAAAGGCTGAACTCGTCGATATTCTTCAAACAGCCGGAGGATGCGCTTGTAAATTCCCGCCGGATTTCGTGCGACCGCGCCGCGGAGCATCTGAAAAATGCCTTTGATGCGGCGGTCAAATCGCGTGCGGCAAGCTTCGCTTCTCTTGCGGCAAAGCTTGATTCTCTGAGTCCGCTTAAGGTTATGGCGCGCGGATATGCCGCAGCGCTCAAAAACGGCCGCGCGCTTACCTCGGCAGCGGAGCTGGAAAAGGGCGACCGTATCCGTCTTGAATTTAAGGATGGCTCAGCTGTCTGCACCGTAAATGAAAAGGAGCTAAAGTCTTGAGCAATAATACAGATTTTGAAAAATCGCTTGCAGAACTGGAAAAAATAGTTTCCGAGCTTGAAAGCGGGGAGTGCTCGCTCGATGAGTCTATGAAGCTTTTTGAACGCGGAATAGAGCTTTCGGAAGAATGCCGCAAAACGCTTGAAAACGCACGTCAAAAAATAACCGTACTGACACATAAGGATTCGGCGGAAGATGATAAATAGAATTATTGAGGATTATAAGCTGCGGCTTGAAGAATATTTTGATAAAATCTTCCCTTCGCAAAACGGAAGATTTTCGGCTGCGTCAGACGCTGCAAGGTACAGCCTGCTTTCCGGCGGAAAGCGCATCAGGCCTGTTATTTTGCTGGAGTTCTATAAGCTTTGCGGAGGAACCTCGCCGGGAGCAGTCGGATTTGCCGCCGCTCTTGAAATGATACACACCTATTCCCTGATACACGACGATCTGCCATGCATGGATAATGACGATATGCGCCGGGGCAGACCCTCCTGCCATAAGGCTTTCGGCGAGGCAAATGCCCTGCTTGCAGGCGATGCCCTGCTGACCGCCGCATTTTCAGCCGCATCCTCGGCTGAGGGCATACCCCCCGAAAATGTGGTTAAGGGTATATCCGTGCTGGCTGAAACAGCCGGTATAAACGGTATGATAGGCGGTCAGGTTGCGGATCTCGCACTTGAAAACGAACCGTCGTTGGCCGATGAAAAAACGCTTGCCGATATGTATCTGAAGAAGACCGGCTGTCTTTTAAAAGCCGCGTCGGTCATCGGCTGCGTACTTGCGGGAGCAGACGCGGAAACTGTCAAAAACGCTTCTGAATACGCCGATAATCTGGGACTTGCTTTCCAGATAATCGACGATATACTCGATGTGAGCGCGGATCAGACGGTGCTTGGAAAGCCCACGGGCAGCGACGCTAAAAACGGCAAAACTACCTTTGTGACTCTTCAGGGGCTTGAGGGCGCCCGCAGAACGGCGGCTATGTATACCGGGAAAGCCAAGACTGCGCTTTCGCTTATAGGCGGAGATAAAACTGTCTTGATAGAGCTTACCGATTATTTGTTGGTTAGAAATTATTAAAGGACTGTCATGATTTGGAGTATCGTATATTAAGCAAAATAAAGTCTCCCGAAGACGTAAAAAAGCTTAATGAATATGAAGTGCCGCTCCTCTGCGACGAAATACGCGAATGTATCATAGAAACCGTTTCCAAAAACGGCGGACATTTGGCGTCCAATCTCGGCGCGGTGGAGCTTACGGTGGCGCTCCACCGCAGCTTTTCCTCGCCGGAGGATGCGATAATCTTCGACGTCGGCCATCAGTCTTACGCGCATAAGCTGGTTACCGGCAGATTTGAAAGCTTCGGCACCTTGCGTACAGAGGGAGGACTATCCGGATTTATGCGTCCGGACGAAAGCGAGCATGACCCGTTTATAACCGGGCACAGCAGCAACTCAATTTCGGCCGCTTACGGTATTTACCGCGCCAAAAAGCTCAAGGGTGAAAACGGCACGGCGGTCGCGGTAATCGGCGACGGCGCGCTGACCGGCGGCATGGCTTATGAGGCTCTCAATAACGCCGGCACCGGCAGGAGCAATTTTATAGTTGTTCTGAACGACAACAAAATGTCAATCTCGCGCAACGTAGGCGCGCTGGCGAGAAGCCTTACCAAAATGCGCAACCGTCCGCATTATCATCAGTTTAAATTCGCTCTAAGCCGTTTTCTGACGGCGATACCTCTTGTCGGCGGGCCGCTGAACAATGCGGTGTTTTCGCTTAAAGAGAGCATAAAAAGCATTATATACCGCAATATGTTCACTTCTATGGGCTTTAATTATTTGGGTCCTGTCGGCGGGCATAATGTCAAGGCGATGGAGCAGCTGTTTACGGTCGCACAGACATATAACCGCCCGTCGCTGATACACGTTATTACCACAAAGGGAAAGGGCTATTCATATGCCGAGTCAAGCCCTAAGAATTATCACGGGGTATCGCCGTTTGATGTTGAACGCGGCGCGGATTCGGAAAGCAGGGCAACTTATTCCGAAGTTGCCGGAAACACTCTCTGCGAGATAGCCGAAAAGGATGAAAGGGTCTGCGCCATAACAGCCGCTATGACGCAGGGTACAGGGCTTACACAGTTTGCCGGGCGCTTTAAGTCGAGATTTTTTGACGTCGGAATAGCCGAACAGCATGCCGTCACCTTTGCGGCTGGTCTGGCAAAGGAGGGAATGAAACCGTTTTTTGTCGTTTATTCCTCTTTCCTGCAGCGCGGTTATGACCAGATAATTCATGATGCGGCGGTCGGCGGCTTTCCGATAAAGCTGCTTATTGACCGTGCAGGAATAGTCGGCGAAGACGGTGAAACGCATCAGGGTGTGTTTGATGCGGCGTTTTTGACCACGGTTCCCGGTATTAGGATTTATTCGCCCTGCTATTACAGCGAGCTGCGAAACGATATAAGGCTGGCTGCCGATTCTGATTGCTTGTGCGCGGTAAGATATCCGCGCGGCTGTGAAAAGCAGGAGCCTGAAAATGATTTTTCAGGTGATTTCAGTATATTGAAGGGAAACAGCCGCAGGGCGCTC
>USHL01000228.1 GCA_900554525.1 uncultured Oscillospiraceae bacterium
GAGACAAGGTCGCATATAAAGGGCAGCTCAAGGTATTTCCGCGCGGCGGGATTTTTCTCTGAAAGCACAATTTTGTTTTCAGATTCAAGAAAATCCTCCGGCTTACAGCCGCAGTCCTCGGCCGACTGATTCAAGGCGATTTTTAAAATTTCGGAATTTGTCATAATGTCACCCTAAATAAAAAGTTCGATTATAAATACGATAACGCAGGAGCAGACCGCAACCCCGAAAAGGCTTACGCCGAAATAGGCGAGAAGCACGCCTGCGATAAGCGCCGTAAGTCCCGACCAGACGCTGTTTGTCGCTTCGAGTATTGCGGGAAAGGTCATGACGGCGAGCGTAACGTACGGCACGTAATACAGAAAAGAGATAAGAGTGCGGTTGGTTATTTTTCTGCGTATCAGTGTCAGCGGAAGTACGCGTATCAGGAATATCACCGCCGCCATTACCGCTATGTAGATATAAATATTATGCTGCATTTTCTTCCTCCTTTACAGGGAAGAGAAGCGCCGCCGCAAGAGATATGACGACTGTAAGTATTATCACGCGCAGCCCGGAAGAAATTGCCGAAAGCAGGGGAAGGATGCTGAACATAAAGCTTGCCGCCATGGAAATAATAATTATCCCGGCTATAATTTTATTTTGCTTTGCCGGGGGAATAATGATGGCAAGGAACATGCCGTATAATCCTACGCTTAATGCGCTGACAATATTTGCGGGAAGTATATTGCCGGACACTACGCCGAAAAATGTGCCCAGCGCCCAGCCCGGAATGGCTACGGTCATCGCACCGTAGTTGTAATACGGGTTTAATGCACCCTTTACGGCCGAGGAAATTCCGAATATCTCGTCTGTGATGTCAAACGCTATAAGCAGGCGGTGGCGCAGAGGAGTATCCGGCGCCAGCTTCTGGCTCAGCGAGCAGGACATCAGCAGATATCTTGCGTTTACTATAAGCTGTGTGACAGCCATTTCAAGATATCCCGCACCCGAAGCTATGAGTGTAAATGCCGCATAACCGCCTGCCGAAGCGTTTGTAAGCGCCGCAGTGAGAGCCGCCTGGAAGGCGGTAAGTCCCGCCTTTTTTGCAGCTATGCCGAGAGTAAAGGCTACGGCAAAATAGCCGAGCGCTATCGGAATACCGTCACGCAGGCCTTTTTTGTACCAGTTTGAATTTGTAAGCATCTATTATCACCTTGAATTATTTTACATATTTATCCTCTTTTCGTCAATTATAGATTTTCTGTATTGACAAAAAAAGAAAAAATAAATACAATGGTAGTGTTTGGAGGATGCATATGAATAAAACAGCCATTATGACCGATACTAACAGCGGCATTAAGCCGGACATTGCCGAAAAGTACGGAATATATCTTTTGAAGATGCCGTTTATTATCGACGGCGACGAGCATCTTGAATACAGCGATATTCCTTATGAGGTATTTTTTGAAAAATTGGAGGCAGGCGCAGATGTTTCGACCTCACAGCCTTCGCCGGGTTCGCTTATCGAGATGTGGGAGGATATTTTGAAAACGCACGATTCAGTGCTGTACTTTCCTATGTCAAGCGGGCTGAGCGGCACCTGCGAGACTGCAAAAGCGCTTGCCGCCGATTATGACGGCAGGGTTTTCGTCATTGATAATAAGCGCATTTCGGTAACGCTTTATGAATCGGTATTCGACGCGCTTGAGCTTGCGAAAACAGGTATGCCGGCGGCTGAGCTGGCTGAAAAGATGGAAAAGGATGGCTCAAGGCAGAGTATTTATGTTTCGGTAAATACCCTTGAGCATCTTAAAAAAAGCGGCAGGGTAACGGCGGCCGGCGCTGCTATCGGAACTCTTTTGGGGATAAAGCCGGTTTTGCAGATACAGGGCGGCAAGCTTGACGCCTATAAAAAGGTGCGCGGAATGAAATCGGCTATGGACGCGATGCTCGACGGAATAGAAAATGATTTCAACACCAGATTTAAGGGTGAAAACGTCCATATCCGCGCCGCGTATTCGGGAGACCGCGCCGCAGGAGAGGAATGGCGGAACGCCGTTTCAGAGCGTTTCCCGGATATGGAGATAGGTCTTGACGCGCTGCCGATAAGCATCTCATGCCATGTCGGCGGCGGAGCGCTCGGGATAGGTATTACGGTTACCGAACGCCGCTAAACGGTATGAGCTTGTACAATCTGATAATTTAATTGCAGCGCTTTGCTGCGCTGCAAAAGTTAAAAACCTCTCTGTGTTTTTACAGAGAGGTTTTCTGTTTTCAGAACATATCGGAGATTCGGCGGACAGTTTCATATAAGCATTTGATTCCGTCAAAACGATTAAAGAGAATGCAGGGCGCTTACTATTATGCCGACAGCAGCTTCCGCAGCTCCTAAGCCGGCCGCAACGGTTATATCGGCATATTTTTTATACAGCGGCATTCTTTCGGCGTAAAGCTCTTTGAGCGTTTCGTCGTTTTTCATTGCTATGCCGCGGGTGGTAATGTTATTTATCCGCCTTTCGATTTCTTCAAAGGGTACGTTTAAAAACACGGTAATGCCGTTTTGAGCCAGCTTTTTCATCCCTTTTTCGGAGTAAACCGCGCTGCCGCCGGTAGCAATGACCGAATTCCTGCAGTCAAGCTGCAAAAGCACCTGCTCCTCGGTTTTTAAAAATTTTTCAATTCCGTCGGCATCAATAATCTCTTGTAACTTTCTGCCGGCGTTATTCTGGATTTCAAGGTCGGTATCTACAAATCTTTTTCCGAGAGATTTTGCAAGCAGCACGCCGACGGTGCTTTTGCCGGCCCCCGGCATACCTATAAGCACAATATTATCTTTCATAATCAGTTTTTGAGGCTTTGCAGCGGAGCGGGGATTCTGCCGGCGCGCTCAATGAATTTTTTGGGA
>USHL01000229.1 GCA_900554525.1 uncultured Oscillospiraceae bacterium
TATGTTAAAATATTATTATATTAATGAAAAGAGGGATGGCATGAGCGGTAGTGAAAATACTATTGCCGAGAGGCTTGAAAGGTATTCGGGGCTTTGCAGCGAAAATTGTCTTATAGAACCGCAGCTGTATATCGAGCACAAGGTTAACAGAGGCCTTCGTGATCTTAAAGGAAACGGCGTTCTGACAGGTCTTACTGAAATTTCCGAGATTATTTCCAAAAAAAAAGTGAACGGCGAGGATGTGCCTTGTCCGGGTGAGCTTTATTACAGGGGATATAACGTTGAGTCGCTGGTGGCGGATTTTATAAAGGATAACCGTTTCGGCTTTGAAGAGGTGGTTTATCTGCTGCTGTTCGGCAGGCTGCCTGACAGGCAGGAGCTTGATGAATTTAAGGATACATTGGTTTCCTGCCGTTCGCTGCCCGGCTCGTTTGTGCGCGATATAATTATGAAAGCCCCTTCGACCGATATGATGAATTCACTGGCGCGCAGTGTGCTGACGCTGTATTCCTATGATCCGGCGCCTAACGATACGAGCATTAAAAACGTACTGCGTCAGTGTCTGGAGCTTATTGCGCGGTTCCCGCAGCTTTCGGTTTACGGCTATCATTCCTATAATTATTATTTGCGCGGCAGCAACAGTTTCTTTATACATGAGCCTAATCCGCAGCTTTCGACCGCTGAAAATATTCTTTATATGCTGCGGCTGGACGGCAAGTATTCGCCGCTTGAGGCAAAGGTGCTGGATATGGCACTGGTGCTGCACGCAGAGCATGGCGGCGGCAACAACTCAACCTTTACGACTCATGTCGTTTCTTCCTCGGGTACCGATACATATTCGGCCATCGCCGCGGCGCTCGGTTCGCTTAAAGGCCCTAAGCATGGCGGAGCCAATATAAAGGTCTGCGAAATGTTTGACAATATCAAACAGAACGTCAGCGACTGGTCCGATGAGGAGGAGGTCGCGGAGTATCTGAAAAAGATACTTCATAAAGAGGCCTTTGACAGATCGGGACTTATTTACGGTCTCGGTCATGCGGTATACTCTATTTCAGATCCGCGTGCTTTGGTATTCAAGGGCTTTGTTAAGACTCTTTCGGAGGAAAAGGGACTTGCCGAGGAATACAAGCTTTATTCGCTTATTGAGAATCTGGCGCCTCAGGTCATTGCCGAGGAGCGCAAGATGTATAAGGGCGTCAGTGTAAACGTTGACTTTTACAGCGGCTTTGTTTACGATATGTTAGGGCTTCCGCATGAGCTTTATACTCCGCTGTTTGCCATAGCGCGTATCGCCGGCTGGTCGGCGCACCGAATCGAGGAGCTGATGAATGCCGGCAAGATAATCAGACCTGCCTACAAGAGCGTTCAGCCCCATCGCGAATATATCAATATGTGTGACAGATAGGTATAAAAAAGGTTATCCGAATTTTTCGGATAACCTTTTTTCTTGCCGCTTATTGAAAGGTTATGTCACAGCCTATCGACTGCTGACATTCGGTAAGTCCGGCAGCTACTATTGCTTTGGTACGCTCGTAAGATTTTTTAGCCTTCGCGGCCGCTGTCGAATCGAGCGAATATTTCGTACTGCCGTCATCAGGATTCTCGAGCGGATAAACAGTATAAAGATAGCCTCCGTTCGAGCCGCCGCGGTATTTATTCACCCATGTGGGTATCAGATCAAGGTCGGTAAGCGCTGTACCGTCGGCGTTTTTGGTGAGTGTGAAGCTGAAAAAGACCCCGTCCTCCGTGTGCCCGGTGGGGCAGTCGTCGGTCATTATTTCCTGACGCTGATTTGAAACGTAATTGCCGGTCGAATAAAGGCAGACGGTGGTGTTCTGACCGTCCTCCGAATGGATGAGCTCAACCGGCTGTACAACATGCGGATGGCTGCCGATTATCATATCCACCCCAAGATTGGAAAGCTGCTGCGCAATAGTCTTTTGCCAGGTGTTGGGCTCGGTTTGGTATTCGTTGCCCCAGTGCATATAGAATACGACAAAATCCGCTCCGTCGGATTCCATGCCCGAAATTATGGTCTGCGCGTTTGAATAGAATTCATCGAGCTTTTTATAGGAAAATGAGTTGACCAGCGCGTTGGCCTCTTCCGCCAGAATGGCGCCGTTGAGGTATTTGCGTCCGGCAGTCTGCCCGTCGGTTTCATAGGTGAAGTCGGCAATACCTATTTTTATGCCGTTTATTTCCTTTACGGCATAGGTGGGGTCGGCTTCTGTTTCCTTTGTACCTGTGAACGCGATGTTTTTCTGTTTGAGTATCTGAACGGTGCGCTTGAGCCCGAAAAGTCCGGTGTCATATGAATGGTTGTTGGAAGTGAGCAGCAGGTTGAGACCGGAAGCCTTTATCGCGTCCGCCAGACTGTCAGGGGTATTGAAAGCGGGATATCCGCTGAAACTGCCTGATTCGGTTCCCCCGAAGGTTACCTCAAGATTGGCAACAGCAAGGTCTGCCGCCGTGAAGTAGGGGATTGATTTCTTGAAAAATGCCGAAAAATCATAACCGTCGGCAGTTTTGGCGCCGGTGAGCTGGGTGCTGTGTACCATTATGTCGCCTGTGCTTAAAACGGTAGCGGTGGTTTCCGGAACCTTTTCGCTCGAAGTATTATCGGCAGCTTGTCCGGAAGAAATATCCGAAGAGCTTCCGCCGTCTTTTTCCGAAATTTTAAGCAGCGCGTTTACCGAAAAGGCGACAAGTGTGATCACCGCTGCAAGTATTACTGCACACAGCGACAGGAATATCCTCCGCTTGATAATCGCTTTTTGTCTTTTTGTTCTTTGCTTGGCCATTTTTTTCTCCTTTTGGTTTTACATTAATATTGGCATAAATTAAATAAAAATACAGATAATAAGCGGCAGCAGGATAGCCGG
>USHL01000230.1 GCA_900554525.1 uncultured Oscillospiraceae bacterium
TGAACAAAGGGTTTTTCATAGTTTTCTCGGTTATTCCGGAAACTACGGCATAAAATCTGAAACCGCTCTCTACACAAGATGCTTAAAATCAAACATATTTTATTTTAAATGTCCGACTAAATAAAAACTATACATTGTATTTGGCAAAATGTCAAGTATATTTTGCGAAAATTCAACATTTTTCTTGAGAGGCTAAAAATGATTTGATATAAACTTTGAAATACTCGTTTTTTCTTATTTTTTCTCACGAATACTCACTTTTGGATTTTTTGCCTGTTTTTGGGTCTTCTTATATAAAATGGTTGATGATTTAAGTGGTTTGTGATATAATAATTCTAATATAATGCGGTTATTGTGTTCATTCGGCGGAAAGGATGTTTTTTGTGAGAATATTAGGCATTGACCCCGGCTACGCCATAGTCGGCTACGGTGTAGTCGATTACAGCCGCAACCGCTTTTCCACCGTGGGCTGCGGGGCTGTTACGACTGCCGCGGGAATGCCGTTTTCTAAAAGACTCAGTGATATATATGGGGACATTACAAGCATTATAAAAAAGTATTCGCCGGAAGTGCTTTCTATTGAAAAGCTGTATTTCAATACAAATACCACTACGGCTATTGAGGTGGCCGAGGCACGCGGAGTGATACTGCTTGCCGCAGAGATGAACGGAATACCGGTTTTTGAATATACGCCGCTGCAGGTAAAGCAGGCGATAACCGGGTACGGGCGTGCCGAAAAGCGGCAGGTGATGGAAATGGTAAAAAGTTTTTTAGGGCTTGCGGCAATCCCTAAGCCGGACGACACCGCCGACGCGCTCGCTCTTGCAGTCTGCCACGGCAATTACAGCGGAAGCTCTTATTCCAGACTTTATTCGGAGGTCAACAAAAAATGATAGCGTCCCTCAGAGGAAAACTTATTTCGGCAGATAATGTGTCGGTGGTTGTAGAATGCTCCGGCGTGGGCTTTAAGCTTTCTGTCACTAAAAACACGCTGTACCGTATGCCTCAAAAGGGCAGCGAGGTGTTTCTCCATACCTTTCTTGCTGTGCGGGAGGACGCCTTGGAGCTTTACGGCTTTTATGACGCAGACGAGCTTGAAGCTTTCCGTCTTATCACCTCGGTAAACGGAGTGGGTGCCAAGATAGGCATAGCGCTGCTGTCGGAGTTTACGGCGCAGCAGCTTACTCTTTATATCGCGGGCAACGATCCAAAGGCTCTTACGGCGGCCTCCGGTGTCGGAATAAAGCTGGCGCAGCGCATAGTGCTTGAGCTCAAGGATAAGGTGGGTACCGTAGGCGGAGAGGATATAGATATAAAAGCGGTCGGCAATGCGACGGTTAACAGCAGCTCGGCAGAGGCTGTTGCGGCGCTGGTTTCGCTCGGATATACTCAAAGCGAGGCGTCGCTCGCGGTCGGAAGGCTGGATCAGACCCTTTCGGCCGAGGAGCTTATCAAGCAGGCGCTGAAAGGGCTTGCAAGGGGGATTTAACAGTTGATCGAACAGGAAATGGATTTTGAAAACCGCATTGTCTCGCCGGAGTATAATTATACCGAGGACGACGCCGAGCTGACTCTGCGCCCGAAAACGCTCAGCGAATATATCGGTCAGGAAAAGGTCAAGGAAAATCTTAATATATATATAAAGGCTGCGCTCGGCAGGCATGAGTCGCTTGACCATGTGCTTTTATACGGGCCTCCCGGTCTCGGCAAGACCACGCTTTCGGGAATTATCGCTAAGGAAATGGGGGTTAATCTGCGCGTAACCTCCGGCCCGGCGATAGAAAAACAGGGCGATCTTGTGGCGATCCTGACCTCCCTTAATGAGGGAGACGTGCTGTTTATAGACGAAATACACCGTCTTCCGCGGAATGTTGAGGAAATACTTTATCCGGCTATGGAGGATTTTTCGCTTGATATAATTCTCGGAAAGGGGCCGTCGGCACGTTCCATACGTCTTGATGTTCCGCATTTTACGCTGGTCGGCGCTACGACCCGTTCAGGACAGCTTACCGCTCCGCTGCGCGACCGTTTCGGAGTGCTTCTGCGTCTTGAGCTTTATACACCGGAGGAGCTTGCGAGGATAATTACCCGTTCGGCGGGTATACTCGGAATAAATATCGAGTACGACGGCGCGCTGGAGATAGCCTCGCGTTCACGCGGTACGCCGCGTATTGCCAACCGGCTTTTGAAGCGGGTGAGAGATATAGCGCAGGTAGAGTATGACGGCAATATTACCGTAGAAACAGCGCAGGCGGCGCTTAAGCGCTTTGAAATTGACGAGCTGGGGCTTGACGATTTTGACCGTAAAATGCTGAATACCATAATTACCAATTGATACGCTTGCGGCCGCCGTGGGCGAAGAAGCGGTCACGATAGAGGACGTTTATGAGCCTTATCTTATGCAGATAGGCTTTCTGACCAGAACCGCGCGCGGAAGATGCGTTACGGCGCTGGCCTATGACCATTTGGGACTGCCGCGCGGCGGAGGCTCCGGCAGTCAGCAATCAATTTTTTAAGGAGATTTTACAATGGGAAGATTATTCGGAACAGACGGTGCGCGCGGAATTGCAAATTCGGAGCTTACATGTGAGCTTGCCACCGATATCGGCAGGGCCGCGGCTTTTGTGCTTACCGAAAAGAAGACCGAAAAGCCGAAGGTGCTCATCGGCAAGGATACCCGCGTTTCCTCAAATATGCTGGAAATGGCGCTGGCGGCAGGGCTCTGCTCGGTAGGTGCCGACGTGGTTCTGGTAGGCTTTGTGCCTACACCGGCGATCGCTTTTTTGGTGAAAGACCGCGAAGCGGATGCGGGAATTATGATTTCAGCCTCGCATAACCCCTGCGAATACAACGGCATTAAGATTTTCGACGGCAACGG
>USHL01000231.1 GCA_900554525.1 uncultured Oscillospiraceae bacterium
GTATGAAATATCCGATAAATACGCCTATCGCCGCCGCAGGGGTGTAGGTAAGCGAAACACCGCCCATAAAGGAGAGCCCGAACGGCAGCAGCTTGTCCGACACTACCGCTTTGGTGGCAAGAATACCTGCCAGCACAGCAAGCAGATGGCCCGCTGCCGCCGCGACCAGCTCTTTGGGCTTATAATTTTCCAAACTACCCGAAATTTTTACTAAATCCTTCAATTATTATCACCGCCGTATTTTTCTACACTTTAATTATAAGACTGTCCGCCTGCGTATTTTGTCGTACTGAGGTGTAGAAAAAAGGAATATTATGCGTTAAAATAATCGGATAAATCTGTAAGTATTGGGAAATATAGTAATATCAGCTTAAAAAGGAAAGGTGAGATTTTATGAAACGCTTGATAAGCTTTATAACGGCGGCAGTTTTGCTTACGGTATGCTGCATGTTCAGTGTGAGCGGACTTTCCAAAATCGGTTCGCGTTCGGAGGAAGTGCGGCTGATTCAGGAGGAGCTGACGAGGCGAGGCTATTTTACAAGCGCCATTGACGGTATCTACGGTACGAGGACCAAAAACGCGGTGATAAATTTTCAAAAGGACAACGGTTTGGATCCTGACGGCATAGCCGGTGAAAAGACCCTGAAGGCGCTCGGAATTAATGCGGATAATTCTTACGGCGGTTATTCTTCTTCGGATTATGAATTGTTGGCGAGAGTGATTTCGGCCGAGGCAAGGGGCGAGACCTATCTCGGACAGGTGGCGGTCGGCGCGGTTATACTGAACCGCATTGAGCATCCTTCTTTTCCGGATACATTGCCGGGGGTAGTATATCAGAAGGGGGCATTTTCCTGTCTTAACGACGGTCAGTTTTATGAGCCGATAGCTGATTCTGCCTACAGCGCGGCGCGTGACGCAATAAACGGTCTTGACCCGAGCGGCGGCGCAATATATTATTACAATCCCGCTAAATCGACTAACAAATGGATATTCTCACGCCCGGTCATAACTACTATAGGAAGTCACAGGTTTTGCAGCTGAAAAAAGCATCCGTTAAAAACGGATGCTTTTTATCGCTTATAGCTTTTTCATCTGTGATATTTCGGCGGTTTCGCCCTTGTAATCTTCGAGATACCCGAGCAGCTTATCCGCATTTCCGAAGAAATGGCAGAGTTTTAATGAGTTTTCGGTCATAAACTGTTGTTCCGCGGCGTTATCAAGGAAACGGCGGATATTGTCGAAGTAGCCGTTGATATTGAAAACCGCAATCGGCTTTGCATGGCGGCCAAGCTGTTTAAGTGTGAGAATTTCAAAAAACTCATCCATTGTGCCGGGACCGCCCGGCGTTACTATAAATGCGTCGGAAAGCTTTTCCATCATTTGCTTTCGGTCACGCATAGTATCGGTATAGATGATTTTATCGCAGCCTTTGAACAGCATTCCGTCTGCTTGGAAAAAAGAGGGAGCAATACCGATGAGCCTGCCTCCGTTTGCCGCAGCGCCGCGGGCCGCGGCACCCATAAGTCCGTAAGCGCCGCCGCCGAAAATGAGGCTGTGGCCTCGGAGCGCAAGCTTGGCTCCCAGCTCTTCGGCGGAAGTAATATAAGATTTTGAGATGGCGCTGCTTGACGCGCCGTAGAGACAGATATTCATGCTTCACCTTTTGATATTGAATAAATTTCCGATTCCCCGAAAACTGTGACTCCGTTTTGCTTTAAAAGCGCCGAGGTTATACCGTCGCCGTTTGTGAGAAGACTTGAAAAGCTTCCGTCATATATCTTTCCGCAGCCGCAGGATGGGCTGCGTTCCTTTAATACCGCTATTTCGCAGTCAAATAGCTTTGCAAGCTTTAAAGCCTCTGCGGCACCGCGCTTATAGGCCGAGGTCATATCCTCTGAATCGCTGCGTATGACCCTGCCGTTTTGTATTTCGCAGGGCAGCCGAGGAGTGGGCAGACCTCCCAGAATCTCAGGGCAGACAGGGATCAGATTGTATTTGTCTTTCAGTCTTATCGCCGCCGGAAGGGGAACCGATTTGCCGTCATATCGGCAGGCAACTCCTAAAAGGCAGGCGCTTATCAGAATATTTTTCATAGGCGTTTTCCGTTCAGTACGGCGTTTATCAGGGTATCGCCGGAATATTCAAGCTTTAAGGAAAAGAAAGGCGCTTTTTCCTCTATCAACCGCAGGAAAATTTTATCGCCTTCCCAAATAGGAAGACTGTATAGTTTTTCTTTATCGACCCATTCGAGCGTCCCTTCATCGCAGCTTGAAACCGTTCCGGAAAAATCGTCCGAGTAAAAAATATGCATGTATTCGGTTTCCCACTTATCCGAGATAAAGGTGACTATACCGCAGTATCTGGCCGACTCGAGTACAAGCCCGGTTTCTTCGCGTACCTCGCGCAGGTTGCAGTCCTCCGGACTTTCCCTGTCCTCAAATTTTCCGCCGATGCCGACCCATTTGTCCTTATTGAGGTCGTTCTGCTTTTTAACGCGGTGAAGCATCAGATATTTGCCGTCTTTTTCAATATGGCAGAGTGTGGTGTTGCGCATATTATTCAGCCCCGCTTGCTGTTTCCTCCGGAACCTCTATGACAAAGCCGTTGAGATAAAATACGTCATTGTCCACGTTCTCCGGGTCGAAAATACTGTTGTACTGTATTTTCTCATATTCGTCTATAAGGTTAGAATAAGGTGAAACATCGCTCCATTTATAATAATTGTTTTCATAGTCAATATAGCCTACCGTATCTATAACCGGAAGGGTTTTGGACAGGGTGAGCAGATATTTGTTGTATTCGGTGAGCTTTACACCGGCAGTT
>USHL01000232.1 GCA_900554525.1 uncultured Oscillospiraceae bacterium
TTTTACCTTCTTGACATTGGGCTTCCAAGTTCTGTTGGAGCGCCTGTGTGAGTGAGAAACCTTGATTCCGAAAGTAATTTCTTTGTTGCAGATATCACATTTAGCCATGGTCTGCACCTCCTTCTTCTTATACCGGCAGTACGCCGGCCACATAGCAATAACTATAATACCAGAAAGTAAGACAAAAATCAAGTACTTTTTTCTAAAATCAGTGCTCGCTCCGTTTCGGACGCCGCATCAGGTCGTTCACGACGGATTTTATATCCTTGTTTTCATAAAGCACAGCATAACATTCATCAATTATCGGCATCTCTATCTTATACTTCTGCGCAAGCTCATGTGCCATTTTGGCAGCATAATAGCCTTCTACCGTGCCGACCTCCTCCAATGCCTGCTTTATCGGGCATCCGCTGCCCACCTTATGCCCGAAGCGGTTATTGCGGCTGTGGCGCGATGTGCAGGTGACAACCAGATCACCTATTCCCGTAAGCCCGGCAAAGGTGTATTCCTTAGCTCCCATACAAATGCCAAGCCTCGACATTTCGGCAAGACCGCGTGTAATGAGCGCCGCCTTTGAATTGTCACCGAGCCCCAGACCGTCGCACAGTCCCGCTGCAATGGCAATGACATTCTTGAGCGCACCGCCGAGCTCAACCCCGACAAGATCGTCGGAAGTATATATCCTCAGATTATCGCTCGACATCACGTTCTGCACCACCTGCGCCGCAAAAAGCGATTCCGATGCCGAAACTACCGAAGTCGGAATATTGCGCGCGACCTCCTCAGCGTGAGAAGGTCCTGAAAGCACCACAACTCTCGAATTCGGTATTTCCTCGTTTATAACTTGTGAAAGCCGCAGAAGAGAGCCCTTTTCAAGCCCTTTGGAAACATTGACGACTATACCGAAATCCTTCTGCTCGGCAAGACGCCTCGCTACGCTTCTGACCACTGTCGACGGTGTGGCGATTATGGTTATCTCAGAGCTGGATACGCTTGATATGTCTGAAGTTACGGTTATCTCATCCGGCAAGGTAATGCCGCTCAGCAGCTTTTCATTGCCGCGCTTTTCGCGCAGCATCGCCACTTCCTGCTCAAACGGCGACCATAAGGTGACCTCATTGCCGTTATTAAAAGCCGAAAGTCCGAGCGCCATCCCCCATCCGCCGGCGCCTAATACAGTTATCTTCGCCATATCAATGCCTCCGTTCGGTTATTTTAGATTCCGTACCCGCAATCAGCCTTTTGATATTGTCCTTGTGCTTAACAATTACAAGCACACCCATTGCAATGCTTAAAACCGCAGGGATAAGCTCCGGACCTCCGCTGTGCAGCAGTATGGAAAGCACAACCACCGTAACCGCTGCAAATACAGAGCCGAGTGAAACCATTTTGGAAACAAGAACCGTAACCGCAAAAACCGCGAGCCCGACTGCAATGGCAATAGGAGAGCATACAGCATAAACGCCTACGCTGGTGGCTACGCCCTTACCGCCCTTAAACTGGAAGAAAACCGGAAAAACATGACCGAACAAACAGGCCAGCCCGCAAAGATAAGCGCCGTAAACCGGTACCGCCCATTCCGCCGAAGTGTTTTCGGCAATAAGCTCAAATACCATTTTACCGCCGAAAGAAGCTGCAAAACCCTTCAGAGCGTCGCAAACAAAGGTAAGCGCTCCCGGAAGAAATCCGGCTGTCCGCATCACGTTGGTCGTTCCCGCATTTCCGCTGCCGAGCTTCCTGACATCTTTTTTAAGAAAAGCGTTTGCGAAAATAACGGCAAAATTTACACTTCCTATAAGATAGGCCGCTATCACGGCCAAAACAGCCCACAGGACCATTATTTATCGCCCCTTTCACGGATAACGAATCTTACCGGCGTACCCTCAAGCCCGAAGGTAGAGCGTATCTGATTTTCAAGATACCTCTGATAGGAAAAGTGAAAAAGCTCCGCCTTATTGCAAAAGCAGACAAAGGTAGGCGGTTTTGTGGACGCCTGAGTCATATAATAGATTTTAAGTCTCTTGCCCTTATCGGTAGGAGGCTGAACCCTCGCGGTGGCGTCGGCTAAAACATCATTGAGCATACCGGTCGAAATACGCATCGTATTCTGCTCATTTACATATTTTATCAATTCAAGCAGCCGATCTATCCTCTGCCCCGTCTTCGCAGAGATAAATATTATCGGCGCATACGGCATAAATGAAAAATCCTTCATAAGCCCCTTACGGTAGCTGTCCATAGTCCTGCCGTCCTTTTCGACAATATCCCATTTATTTACCGCAATAATACAGGCCTTACCCTGTTCGAGCGCAAGCCCGGCAACCTTGGAATCCTGCTCGGTAAAGGCGTCGCGGCCGTCGAGCATTATCACACAGACATCGGCACGCTCCACCGCCATTTCGGCACGCAGAACGCTGTATTTTTCTATTCTGTCATCGACACGGCTTTTCCTGCGCAGCCCCGCGGTATCAATAAAGTTGAATTTGCTGCCGTTATGCTCAATGCGTGTATCAACAGCATCACGCGTGGTTCCGGCAATATCCGAAACAATCGAGCGCTCCTCCCCGGCAATCTGATTAATAAGTGAGGATTTGCCCGCGTTCGGCTTGCCTATGACGGCAACATTAATTATGTCTTCCTCCTCATCGGCAAACTCCTCATCGGGAATATGGGAGATAACCGCGTCAAGCAGGTCACCGGTACCGTGACCGTGCACCGAGGAAACAGCTATCGGCTCACCGATGCCGAGATTATAAAACTCATATATCTCAGCCGGCAGCTCTCCTATTCCGTCACATTTATTGACGCACAGCACC
>USHL01000233.1 GCA_900554525.1 uncultured Oscillospiraceae bacterium
TGCCTGTATATAGCACGTCATCTACCAATATTACATTTTTCCCGACAATCGAAAAAGGGATATCGCAAGGCATTATCACCGGGTCAGGCGACACAAGACTTAAATCGTCCCTGTAATAAGTAATATCGATCTCGCCCTTTGGTATTACGGTGTTCTCTATATTATATATGTTGTCCGCAATAATTCCGGCAAGCGCTGTACCTCGCCGTTTGATACCTAAGATGCAAAGATTGCCGCAGCCACTGTTCCTTTCAAGAATTTCGTGTGAAATCCGTTTAAGCGCACGCGACATAGCCGCTTCATCCATAAGCGTGGCCTTGTACTTCTCCATTAACTTCCTCCGCAAAAAAAGCGCCTGCCGAGGCAAGACGCTTTTACTTCACAATAACGGCAGCTGTATTTAATATACGCCGTAATAAGCCTTGCCGGTATCTCTGTACCGTCTTAAAGGAATTTACTTTAAATACTATAGCACAAACCAAGTATTTTGTAAAGAAAAATTTTTTCTGTATCTTGCGATATTTTCCTCAAAAAATGCATATATCCACCACTTTTAGTATAAAATATCATTGTACAGGCTTTCCGCTCCTCCACTTTGCCGAAATTTGTAGGATTGCACAACGCAAATGTTAAAAAATGGCATTCATTTGTCTTTTCAAAAGGTTACAGCTTTGTAACTTTTTAAAATTCAAAACTTATTTTGGCCTTTTTCAACAAAAGCGATTGATTTTCTGCCTTTGACACAGTCGATTTTATCGGCTATAATGGCAATCGTCCTTCAGAAAGTATTAAAAGGAGTCATTTGATGTTGAAAAAAATAAAGTACTTTTTGTCTGAGCTTTTACACTCGACACGGGTACGTATCAAGGGTATCGCATTAATGTGTGCGGTTACTGTTGCGGCATCTGCTTTACTTGGTTTTTCTGTAAATACGGTAAAAATCTTTGACGGAGAAAAAACCTACACCGTCCGATCTATTAACGGAAATGTAGCTTCCGCTCTTTCGTCACTTGATTTGAAATCAGACCGCTACCGCATAGTCAAGACCTCGGTCGCAAATCAGTGCACAACCGTCGAAATCGCATATACCTTTCCGGTATATGTCACGATGGGCGATATCACAAAGGAAATCGAATTTTCCGGCGGTACCGTCGGCGAGGCATTAGCGCTCGCCGGATTTACGGTCAACGAATTTGACTTTATTGAGCCGTCAGCCGACACTTTGGTGTCTGATACTGTTTACATTGACTATACTGATATAGAATATGTCACCGGCAGCTACACTGAGAAAATCCCCTATGCTACCGAAACCGTTTATTCGGCTGATAAAGAAGAAGGCTCTACCTCTGTTACCGAAGGCTCGGACGGCTTAAAGGAAGTAAACTATACCGATAAATACATCAACGGCGTTTCATCTGAGCGGAAAATCACATCCGAAACAGTGCTCACCGCAGCGGTAAGCGCCAAAAAAATAATCGGCACAAAAACCAAGCCTAAAGCAGTAACCACCAGCGCTTCGCAAAAAACCATATCCACTCTTTCGCCCTCGGTTCCCATAGAACTCGATGCAAACGGCGTACCGGTAAAATACAAATCAAAAATGACCGCGCGCGCCACGGCATACACCTACACCGGAAACAACTGCTCTACCGGCGTAGCACCGCAGCCCGGATATATCGCGGTCAACCCGAAGGTCATACCGTACGGCACAAAGATGTATATAAAAACCGCCGACGGTAAATATATATACGGCTACGCGGTCGCAGCCGACACCGGCGGATTTGTCAAAAAACATCCTACCGGCGTAGACCTGTTTATGGCAACCAGAAGCGAATGCATCAACTTCGGCGTACGCAATGTAGAAATCTATATTCTTGAATGATTTTAACCCCCGGTTTGAAATCCGGGGGTTAATTATTTATAAGGCAAAAGCAAGTATAATTTTTGAATAGCAGCAGAACGGCAATTGCTATTTTCTACGGCAACAGGCAGTCAAAGCGCTTAAATATCATTTAATAATTTCAAAATATCTTCCCGTTCTCCCAGCCAATCACTGAAAGCAGACGCCGCGCCTGCCGCGGTGCCTAATTTAAGCGCGTAAGAATAATCTCCCGTTTCAAGATAACCCGCAATAAAGCCCGCAACCATTGAATCTCCCGCTCCGACAGAATTTACTGTTTTTCCTTTTACCGCTCCGGCTTTATGAAACCGTCCGTCAGCATCAATAAGCAGCGCTCCGTCTGCCGCCAATGAAACCAATACGTTTTGAGCTCCCAGGCTTTTTAATTCTTCTGCATAGCGTTTTACATCTTCCCTGCTGTTCAATGTCACGCCAAACAGCTCTCCGAGCTCAAAATTATTAGGCTTTATAAGAAACGGCTTATATTTAAGCGTATTGAGCAAAAGCTCTCCGGCAGCATCCACAACAAATTTTACGTTTTTATCTGCAAGACCGGCAAGCAAGGCTCCGTATATATCCTTCGGCACTGTTTTCGGTACACTTCCTGAAAGCACAAGAATATCACCGTCATTTATGCGAGTAAGCTTTTCCATCAGCGCATCAATATCCGAAGCGCCGATATTCGGTCCGTAAGCGTTAAGATCGGTTTCGCTTTCCGCTTTTATTTTGACATTAATTCGCGAAAATCCACTTGAAAGCCTCACAAAATCCGTATTGATTCCGCGGTTACACAATTCCTCTTCTATTATTTTTCCGGTAAAGCCGGCAGAAAATCCCAAAACAGTAGAGTCAACCGAAAGCTCCTTCAAAACTAACGAAACGTTAATGCCTTTTCCCCCGATAAATATATCCTCGC
>USHL01000234.1 GCA_900554525.1 uncultured Oscillospiraceae bacterium
AGAAATAATATACAATTGAACGTCTGCAGGTAAGGAGTCATAATTATTCATTAAAAACGACAGACCTCCACTTTCGTTTGAACGATAAAAAAAGTCAGCGAGGATATTGAGACGCTGAAAATGAACACCGCTATTGCCGCGCTTATGTCACTTTTGAATACCTTGCAGTCTAAAGGAAATGTAACTCGCGGAGAATACAAAACATTTTTGTTGCTTTTAAACCCGTTTGCGCCTCACATTACCGAAGAGCTTTGGACTTTGTGCGGTTATGAAGGTATGCTCAATGAGGCTGAGTGGCCGTCTTTTGACGAATCAAAATGCATAGATTCGACAGTTGAGATTGCCGTTCAGGTCAACGGGAAAATTAAGGCGCGCATAAATGTTGCCGCGGATATATCCTCAGACGCTGCCATTGCCGAGGCTAAGGCATTGGCCGCGGTTTCAAAAGAGCTTGAAGGCAAAAATATAGTCAAAGAGCTATATGTACCCAAAAGACTTGTTAATATCGTAGTGAAATAAACATTATATTTGTGAAAAATATTTATTGCATATTTGTGGATTTTATGGTATTATAATAGTTGCTTATTTGTTGTGTGGAGGTGTAATCTGTGACAGCAGTTGAAATAATTATCGGAATCGCGGTTATTTTGGTTTCACTTTTCATTATTGCAGTGGTTCTTTTGCAGCAGGGCCATCGTGCCGGTATTAACGGCGCGATTTCCGGCGGCGCCGATACTTTCCTTTCCAAAAACAAGGCAAGAACTTTGGATGCATCCTTAGCCCGCTGGACAAAGTATATCGCTATACTGTTCTTTGTGCTGGCGATTGTCGCAAATGTTATTGCTTTAAGGGGTTAATAATTCACACCCCTGCTATTCTGCTAAGGGAGGGAATATAAATGAGTCAGGTAAGAATCAAAGAAAACGAATCTCTTGATAATGCATTGCGCCGTTTCAAAAGGCAGACTGCCAAGGACGGAGTAATTCAGGAAGTCCGCAAAAGAGAGCATTATGAGAAGCCCTCTGTCAGGCGTAAAAAGAAGTCGGAAGCTGCTCGTAAAAGAAAGTTCCGCTAATATCAGTTTTAAAAAAGCGGTTTAATAAACCGCTTTTTTTATTGGAGACAGGTATGTTATTAAAACCGCAGATAAAACTTGAAAAAATAACCGACATAAGCTGTGAGCTGCTTGAAAAATACGGTATAAGTGCGCTTATTCTTGATGTAGACAACACTCTTTCCACGCATCATGGCCAGGTCCTGACGGACGGACTGCCTGAATGGCTTAATAAAATGCGGGAAAACGGCGTCGGACTTATGGTGCTTTCAAATTCGAAGCGCAAAAGGGTAAAGCCTTTTGCCGAAAAAATAGGCCTAAATTTTATAAGTATGGGTCTGAAGCCTTTGCCGTTCGGTTACCTGAGAGCTTTAAAAGCGCTTGGAGTGCCTAAAAAAAAGGCGGCTATTGTCGGCGACCAAATATTTACCGATGTTTTAGGCGGTAATGCCGTTGGTGTAAGAACCGTATTGCTTACACCTATAAAGCTAGAAAGCTCTGCAGGCTTCAGGTTTAAAAGGAAAATCGAGCGTTTTATTATAAAACATTATAATATAAAGAATACGGAGGTTTGAAAATGGCTGCAAAATTCGGTCCGGCCGGAACATCGGAAAGCTTTAAGACATTAGGCTATAAAAGCAGCGTGCAGGTTCCGGAATATATCGTCAGAATGGGACTTGACTGCTTCGAATATCAGTGCGGCAGAGGGGTTAACATCGGGCTGGAAAAAGCCGCTGAGCTCGGAAAGCTTGCCGCAGATGCCGGAATAATCCTTTCGCTTCACGCGCCGTATTATATTTCAATGTCGTCTGTTGAGGAAGAAAAACGTCTTAATTCGGTAAACTATATTTTAGCCAGCGCCCGCGCGGTAAACGCAATGGGCGGTGACCGCATAGTGGTGCATACAGGCTCCTGCGGTAAGATTTCACGCGAAGAAGCTTTGTCGCTTGCCTGCGACACTATGAAGCTTGCTCAGCAAACGCTTGATGATGAGGGGCTTGGAAATATACACATTTGTCCGGAAACTATGGGGAAGGTAAATCAGCTTGGCACACTCTGTGAAGTGCTGGAGCTATGCAGTCTTGACGAAAGGATTATTCCATGCATAGATTTCGGACATCTTAACGCAAGGGATTTGGGAGCTTTAAAGACATATGCCGATTTTGAAAATATCTTTACCGCAATAAGGGACAAGCTCGGCACGGACAGACTCAAGGCCTTTCATTCTCATTTTTCCAAGATTGAATATACCGCCGGCGGCGAAAAGCGTCATCTCACCTTTGAGGATACGGTATACGGGCCTGACTTTGAACCGGTTATGGAGCTTGCCTATAAATACGGCTGCTCACCGATTTTTATCTGTGAATCGGCCGGGACTCAGGCAGAAGATGCCAAAGCAATGAAAGATTATTATTCCGCCCTTGGCAAATAAGTTTTATTGAACGGAGTGTTTTTATGATATGGCACAGCACTGATGCCGAAGACGTTTTAAGAGAGCTCGGCGTCGATGATAAAAAAGGTCTTGCAAATTCCGAGGCGGAAATGCGTCTTGAAAGCTTAGGCGGCAATATTATTACTAAAATAGAAAAGCCGTCTTATTTAAAGCGTTTTCTGTCGCAGCTTAACAACAAAATAGTAATTGTACTGATAGTCGTGGCGCTGCTTTCTTTTGCGGTATCGCTTCTTTATAAGGAGGTCAACAGCTTCTCTCCGCTCCTTATTATAGGTATTGTACTGATAAACGCCGCGATAAGCGCT
>USHL01000235.1 GCA_900554525.1 uncultured Oscillospiraceae bacterium
AGCTGCCGGATGCTCTTGAGGAAGAGATTGAGGCTCTGGTGCTCGACGATATGAGCCCGGTGGAGTTCCCGGTAGGCGGGGATATCGGAAGCGTGTTTATGCGCTATGATTACGTCGATTTGTATATAGATCATCTTGCCGAATCGGTGGATACAGATCTTAACGGCCTTAAAATAGCAATCGACTGCGCCAACGGCTGCGCTTCTTATACCGCAGAAAGGCTTTTTACCCGGCTCGGCGCCGAGGTTCATATGATGCATAACAATCCGAACGGTGTAAATATAAACGCCGGCTGCGGATCTACACATATGGATGACTTGATAGACTATGTAAACGGTCATGACGTTGATTTAGGTCTGGCGTTTGACGGCGATTCAGACCGCTGCCTTGCGGTGGATGAAAACGGCAAGCTTATCGACGGCGATAAAATGATAGCGATTTTTGCGCTTGATATAAAACGCCGCGGAGCGCTTAAGGACGATACCGCCGTGGTCACGGTTATGACAAATCTCGGCTTCAAGCATTTTGCGGAGGCAAACGGTATCCGTGTTATGGAAACCAAGGTCGGCGACCGTTATGTGCTTGAAGAAATGGTGAAAAACGATTATAAGATAGGCGGCGAGCAGTCAGGACACATAATTTTCAAGGATTATGCCACCACCGGAGACGGGCAGCTTTCAGGAGCTATGCTGGCGGCAATAATGGCAAAAACGGGCAGATCCGCCTCGTCGGTATCGTCGGTGATGACAGTGCTTCCGCAGACACTTATAAATATCAGGGCCGCAGGCGAGCTTAAAGCAAAGCTCGATACCGATTCCGAAATAATCGCGGCTATCGAAGAGGTGAGGAAAACTCTCGGCAGCCGCGGCAGGATACTTGTGCGTGCTTCCGGCACCGAGCCTCTTATCCGCGTAATGCTTGAGGGTGAGGATATCGCCGAGATAAAGCGTCTCGGCAGAGGGGTAGCCGCCGTCATAGAGGGCAAGGCATAATGCGTACGGTAACCGGCTTTGACGATTACGAGCTTATAGATGCCGATGCCGGTGAACGCCTCGAGCGCTGGAAGAATATAATTCTTATCCGGCCCGACCCGCAGATTATTTGGTCGGGCGAGCGCAGGGATAAACGCTGGCGCGTGGCACATGCTGTGTATCACCGCTCCCAGAGCGGAGGCGGATATTGGGAAACCTTAAAACCGGTCCCCGATGTATGGAGCGTTGAATATGAGGGGCTGACCTTTCGGCTCAAGCCTATGGGCTTCAAGCATACGGGGCTTTTCCCGGAGCAGGCGGTTAACTGGTCGCTTGCACGTGAGCTTATATCGAAAGAAAACCGCAGGCTTTCGGTGCTGAATTTATTTGCTTATACAGGCGCCGCCACCGTCGCCTGCCTTAAGGCGGGAGCGGCGGTTACGCATGTCGACGCCTCAAAAGGTATGGTGCAGTGGGCCAAGGAAAACGCCGCGGCTTCAGGGCTTGCCGATGCTCCGGTGCGCTGGCTCGTAGACGATTGCCTTAAATTTGTGAAACGGGAGATCCGCCGCGGCAATACCTATGACGCGATTATTATGGATCCGCCCTCCTACGGCAGAGGGCCGGGCGGCGAGGTCTGGAAGCTTGAGCAGCAGCTGGCGGAGCTTTTAAGTGAAACCGGTAAGCTTTTATCGGATAACGCCGTGTTTTTCTTTTTAAATTCTTATACCGGCGGGCTTTCGCCGACTGTATTAAACTATATGGTTAAACGTTATGTCGCCGGAAACCGCGGCGGCGGGATATTCACCGATGAAATCGGTCTCTATGTTACTGATAAGGGAATAAGCCTGCCATGCGGGAATACCACAGTCTGGAAAAGATAAAATGGATAATATAATTGAAGTTAAAAACGTAACATACGAATACAGGGAGGAGGAGTCCTCCTATGCCGCGGTGAAGGATCTGAGCCTTAATATCGAACGCGGCAGCTTTACGGTGATACTCGGTCACAACGGTTCGGGGAAATCAACCCTTGCCAAGATGCTCAACGGTCTTTATAAGCCGACATCGGGAGAGGTCCTGGTAGACGGAATTGACACGAAGGATGAAAAAACCGAGATCGAAGTAAAGCGAAAGGTCGGAATGGTCTTTCAGAATCCGGATAATCAGCTGATTGCCTCTATCGTTGAAGAGGACGTGGCCTTCGGTCCGGAAAATCTGGGGCTTCCGCCCGCAGAGATACGAAAGAGGGTGGATGACGCGCTTGAGGCTGTCGGTATGTCGGAATTTAAGAATTCCACTCCTCATCATCTTTCCGGCGGTCAGAAACAGCGCATCGCCATCGCGGGTATGATAGCGATGGAGCCCGAATGTCTTGTGCTGGACGAGCCTACCGCTATGCTTGACCCTAAGGGCCGTGCGGAAATAATAAGCACTCTTTTGAAGCTTAATCGCGAAAAGAATATAACAGTGGTGCTTATCACTCACTATATGGAGGAGGCCGAGCAGGCCGATCGCGTTATTGTTATGAATGACGGGCAGATAATTGCCGACGATATTCCGCGCAGCATATTTTCCGATGTGGCAATGCTCAAGGGTGTGGGTCTTGACGTTCCGCAGACTACCGAGCTTTTGTACAGCTTAAAGCAGAACGGATTTGAAATAAACACACATATGCTTTCTATAAAAGAAACAGCCGATGAAATAATAAAGGCGCTTCATTTGGAGGAAAACTGATTTGTCGATTTTAGAGGTCAAAAACCTTACACATTCATACAGCGGCAATACCC
>USHL01000236.1 GCA_900554525.1 uncultured Oscillospiraceae bacterium
ATTATAAATAAACCGGATACGGCCGTACTTGATGAGAAAACCGCTTGTAATTTTGTTAAGGTGATTGTCGATCCTCAGAACCGCATATACGCAATAGCAAACGATGTCAATATAGGCGCTTTGGTTTTTGATGAGGAAGGGAATTTTCTGACCTTGTTCGGCAGTACAAATATACGGACGACCGCTGAGGTAATATTAAGGTATATCCGCAGGAAATTTATGTCCGAGGAACAGCGTAAGAATGATTATTCGTACACTCCCGTAACTTTGACGAGCTTTGATATAGATAAAGACGGTTTTATTTATACAGTTGCAAAATCCTCGGATTATTCGGATATAGAAGGGAAGGTACGTTCGCTGAATGCGCTTGGCGAAGATATTTACGATTCGGCAGCGTTCGGGGACATTGAATGGGATAGGCTTAAAAGCAATTCGGGAACGCAGTTTGTTGATGTGGACGTTGCCGACGATGAAAGTCTGGCGTTGCTTGACAGTGCAAGGAGTCGGGTATTTGTTTACTCAAAAAACAACGATTTAATAGCTGTTTTCGGAAGCTACGGCGAACAGAAAGGAAATTTCCTTCAGCCTGCCGCTGTTGAAACAGTCGGAGAAAATATATATGTGATTGACGCGCTTGCCAATACCTTGCAGATTTTCAGACCGAATGATTATGTCAGGGCAATAAAAAAAGCGGATCTGCAAATGGAAAACGGTGATTACTCTGCGGCAATAGATACCTGGAAAAGCGTTATTGCGTATAATACAAACAGCACTCAGGCATATGCAGGGATAGGTAATTGCTATGACTATCTTGGCGAATACGAGCTGGCGATGGAGGCTTATAAAAAAGGCTATGCCAATCAGGAATATTCAGTTTCTTTCAGTGAGTACCGGAAGGAATATCTGAAAGATAATTTTGTACTGATTTTATTTATTGTATTGGCAGCATTGACAGCCCTGATTGTTTTAGCGGTAAAGGTAAGTAAAATGCTGATACCGGCAGAAGGTTCGGCGTTTTGTCAGCTCGAAACAAAAAAATATCTTCCGGTATATATGCTTTTTCATCCTTCCTCTGCTTCCGAACAAATTCGTCCGAGAGGATTTGCATCACCTTTGAAAGCGGCAATAATAGTTGCTGCCTGGTTTATAGCTGCAACGCTCAGCTATTTTTTCACAGGTTTTTCGTTCAATGAGAACAGAGCAGTCGACTTTAATGTGTTTTATACTTTACTCCAAACAGCAGGATTATTTCTGATTTTTGTTATTGCTAATTACGGTCTGGCGAGCTTTATGACAGGCAAGGGTAAGCTCAGGGAAATTGTAACTGTTACGGCATATTCTCTGATACCGTATATTGTATCGATTTTAATCAATACGGCGTTTTCCAATATTCTTACCCGGGATGAGGGTATGTTCATGAGCATTATCACCGCAGTAGGTCTCCTCTGGACATTCTTTATGCTTTTTGCGGGTCTTATGACAGTTCATCAGTATTCTGTAGGCAAGACGGTTCTTTCATTTTTGATAACCGTGTTCGGAATGTTGGTTATAATTTTTCTTGCGGTATTGTTTATCACTCTGTACGCTCAGGTGCTTTCATTTGTGGATTCAATAGTTCGGGAGGTGTCAATCCGTCAATGAAAAAGAAGATGTTTTCAATTTTGGTTTGCTTAGCGCTTTTTATATTGCCTTTAAATTTATCGGTATCAGGGATACCGGCGCAAAGCGATGAACTTCAGATACCAACAAGGCTCGGTATTGATGAAGAAACCTCCGATGAATACACAGCGGACTATACCTTAGCGGCACAAAACGACAATCTGCTGTTCTATGCGGATATGGAAAAAGGTTGGTTTGCACTTCAAAACCGCAGAAGCGGTAAGATTTGGTACAGTAACCCGAACGATGCTGTTTTGGATGATGTAACAACCGGTATCAGCCGTACGGATATATTTTCGGATTATATTTTCGAGTATTATGACAACAGCACCGTCGGAGAAGCAAGCGCCCTGACATTTAACAGTCATACTACCGCAGTCCGCCAGAAAAACGTCAGTGTAGAAAAAGTTGCAAGCGGAATAAAGGTAACATACCGTTTTGATACATTCGGTTTCACGGTGCCGGTCATTTACAGCCTGCTTGAAAACAGTCTTGAAGTTAAAGTATGTGTTGATGAAATTGAAGAAAGCGGTAATTATTCTATTCTGTCTATCCGGGTTCTGCCTAATTTCGGAGCTGCCAATTCCGATACCGACGGCTGGATGCTTATACCGGACGGTTCCGGCGCAATAGCTTCATTCGGAAACGGGAGATACAATATTGACGGTTATGAAACTCTTGTCTACGGACGCGAATATGCCGAGGAGAAAACTAAAATTTCGGCAGCCGACAATCAGAATATCCGTCTTCCTGTTTTCGGTATCACCGAAGGAAGTAACGCCTTGTTTGCGGCAATAACCGAGGGTGAGGCTTCGGCTGCTGTCAGAGCTGAATTTTCAAGCGACAGCTTTGGCTATAACAATATTTCTTCAAAGCTTATTCTGAGAACCGTGTCAACTATTGAAGTAAATGCACAAAATGCGACCAGGCTGTCCGATTGTAATTATTCGGGCGATTATACTGTAAGATACTGGTGCTTGGACGGAGACAACGCAAGCTATTCCGGAATGGCTGTGGCCTACCATCCGGATGATGATGCCTTGTCTGATTGCCGGCATATACGCATTCACCACGACT
>USHL01000237.1 GCA_900554525.1 uncultured Oscillospiraceae bacterium
TATCCCCCCGGTAGAACCGGGGGTTTATTTCCACGTCTAAAGACACCAATAAAAAAGACCGCCGTACTGAAAGTACAGCGGTCATGCCTTATAATCACTGAAAGTGTATAAAATTCACGCAAACAAAGCTTACGCGGTAAGCTCCGGCTCCTTTATCTTCTTTACCTTAAACTGCCTGACCGCAAAATTGTTTACATCAAGCTTAAGCTCTCCTGCGTATTCGTCGATTTCTTTGTCAAACTCATCATCCGCAATAAGATGACGCGCCGTGAGATCTAAAGTCTCAAGATAGTAAGGGTCGGCAGTGATGTCCTGCTTTACCGCTAGTATCATTCCGGCATCATCATCAAGCTCTATAAGCTTTACCTCGCCGGCTGCCATTTCTTTTATTTCATCATAATGCTCATATTCATAGACTGTATCATCCGCCCCCAAAATACTTGCATACTTATCCTTGGGCTGCGGCTCGTCAGAGTCGGATTCGGTCTCTTCGGTCTCTTCTTCGGCAGTACCGTTATAATCCTTATAAACCTCTTCAAAGGTCTTGCTGCCATCCTTCAAGGCAGTTACATAACCGTTGAATTTTTCTTTTAATGATGTGATTTCGGTTTCCTCCATACCGCTGAATGACGCTTCCAGGACATCTGCGATAATGAAATTATCGTAAATCTTATTTTTTACCTCATCTGCGGCAATCGCCTTTTCACCCTCGGCGCCGTATATATGTTCAAAATAAACGCCCGAATAATTAGCGTCTACCATATAGCTGGTGTAGGTTTCCTCTGAAACGCCGTTGATCTCATAATAAGCCTGATAGCCATAGTTGTTCCAATACATTGAAGCATAGCTTTCAGCATTGGTTTTATCCTCTTCTTCAAGCTCAAGCTTATTTTCCTTGCATAAAGTTTTGTAGGCGGCGATTTTTTTCAGATTATCCATCGCAGTATCCTCCACCCAGTCAACATAATCCTTGTCGTCTATCTTATGGGAATAATAATCTATCTCCTCACCGCTGTTCTTTTCCTCATCTGAAAGCTCTTCGTAAATCCGGTTTTTGGCCTCGGAATCAGCGTTTATAAGCGCGCACATATAATAAGCTGAGGTGAACTTGACATCCCCTACCGTAACGGCGATTTCATCCTTTTTATGAATACTGCAGGCGGTAAAGCTCAGAGCCATAGCGGCGGCCAGCACCGCGGCAAAAATTTGTTTTATATTCTTCATTGCCATTCTCCTTCATTAAACATTGCAACGTATAGATTATATACCAAACAAAATGAAAAGTCCATACCGAATTTGTAAATTTTAATTCACAGCGCCTGCGCCAGCTCGTTTACAAGATCGGACATTTTCTGCCCTTTTTCAAGTCTTATCGTATAGACCGGCTTATCCGTGGCGGTAAGCGAAAAGCGCTTGCCGAAATACGCCGACAGGCGGCTCATTACTTCGGGCTGTATCGAATTGATATGAAGCAGAGCGGTATTTGAGGTGCCGGTTATCTCGGCTATTTTCGCCTCCGCCGCCTTTGAGCGCAGCAAAGCGATATCTATCAGCCCCATCACCGATTCGGGAGGCTCGCCGAAACGGTCGCACAGCTCGTCTATAACGTCGCTTGCGTCGTCATCGTTCTTGACAGCCGCGATTCGCTTGTAAATTCCGAGTCTTGCCGGCAGAGATTCGATATAGCTTTCAGGAATATGCGCCGATACATTCAAATCTACCGTGCAGGGCAGATCGTCCTCTGGCGGGGTTCCGTTTTCCTCGTTGACCGCCTCGGAAAGCAGCTTAAGATACATATCGTACCCGACCGATTCCATATTGCCGTGCTGTTCTCCGCCCAGAATACTGCCCGCGCCCCTGATTTCCAGGTCGCGCATGGCTATCTTAAAGCCTGAGCCGAACTCGGTAAATTCACGTATCGCCTCAAGACGTCTCGACGCTACGTCCGAAAGCTGCTTTTCCGGCTTGAAGCAGAAATAAGCGTAAGCCCTGCGCGGTGACCTGCCGACCCGTCCGCGCAGCTGATGGAGCTGTGAAAGGCCCATTCGGTCGGCCTCCTCGATAATCAGCGTATTGGCATTCGGAACATCTACTCCGGTTTCGATTATTGTAGTGCAGACAAGGAGATCTATTTCGTGCTCGACCAGCCGTCTCCAGACCGCGGTCAGCTCGTCCTCGCTCATCTGCCCATGCGCGACGCCTATATTCAGCTCAGGCAGTCTCTGCTTGAGTCTTGCAGCACACCTTTCTATGCTTTCAACACGGTTGTGCAGATAATAGACCTGCCCGCCGCGCCGCACTTCTTTGTTTATCGCGTCGATAATAACACCCTGATTATATTCCAGCACATAGGTCTGGACCGGATGACGGTCACCCGGAGCCTCATCTATCGTCGACATATCCCTCAGCCCCGACATCGCCATATTAAGTGTGCGGGGTATCGGCGTGGCGCTCAAGGTCAGTATATCTACAAACGGGTAAAGCTCTTTAAGCCGCTCCTTCTGAGCCACTCCGAACCGCTGTTCCTCATCGATTATCACAAGCCCTATATCCTTAAAGCCGACATCCTTGGAAATAAGGCGGTGTGTGCCTATTACCATATCCAGCCTGCCGCATTTCAAATCGGAAATTATCTTTGACTGCTGCTTCGGCGGCACAAAACGGTTTAAAAGCGCCACTGTTACGGGCATATCCCCGAAAC
>USHL01000238.1 GCA_900554525.1 uncultured Oscillospiraceae bacterium
CTGCCGTTTCAACGGCATAAGTTCTGTCACAATTCCGCTTACACACATCAAAAAGCTTTGCGGTGTTTGAGCTGTGCCTGCCACCGATGACAACCATAGCATCGTTTTCAGCCGACAGTTCGCGCGCTTCATTCTGACGCATAGAGGTAGCATTACATATTGTATCAAATATTTCCGCGTTTGTACATACTTTTTTTAATTTTTTTTGGCAGACGCCCCAAATTTCTGCGTTAAAAGTCGTTTGTGAGACAAAAACGACCTTTTTTTCGTTAAAATTACCCTGATTTTTAAGAAGCTCGGCAAGCTGCTCGGCTCCGGATACCGCAAAACATTCGCCCGAACAATGTCCCTTTATGCCGATAACCTCTTGGTGCGCGGCGTCGCCTGCGATGATAACGGTATATCCGTCGCGGCTTTTTTCCGAAACTATACCGTGTATCTTTGACACAAACGGGCAGGTGGCGTCGGCAATTCGGATACCGCGCTTCTCGGCATCCTCAAGGACCGATTGCGCCACTCCATGAGAGCGTATAACCAGAATCCCCCCGTCGGACACCTCTTCGGGATTTTCTACTATCCTGACGCCGCGTTGCCGCAATTCCTCCACAAGCTGAGGATTATGAATAATCGGTCCCAGTGTAAATACACTTTCGCCCTTTTCCAAGAGGTCATAAACCATCTGCACCGCACGGTTTACCCCGAAACAGAATCCTGCGGTCTTTGCAAGCGTTATTTTCATTTGCCGGCCTCCAGCTTCTCCTTTACGATTTTAAGCACCAGCTCCACAGATTCCTCAAAGGTACAGCTGCCCGTATCGGCGAGTACCGCGTCCTCCGCCTGCTTCAACGGAGCAATATCACGGTGCATATCATTATAGTCCCGCTGCTTCATATCCTCAAAAACCTCTTCGAACGAAACTGCTTCACCCTTTTCTTTAAGCTCCTTAAAACGGCGTTTAGCCCTTATTTCAGCCGACGCGGTAAGAAATATTTTAACAGTGGCGTTCGGAAGCACCACCGTACCGATATCACGGCCGTCCATCAGAACATTGCTGTTATCGGCGATTTTCCGCTGCATTTCCAGCAAAAAGGCTCTTACCTCCGGCTTTGCCGATACCGCAGACGCCATCATAGAGGCGGAAGGCGTGCGTATCTTATCCGAAACATCGCGTTCATCCAGAAAAACCCGCTGCTCACCGCCTATAAAGCGAATATCCACAGAGGTATCTGCGAGCACTTTTGAGATATCACAGTCGAGCTCCGTACCGCAGCCGCACTCGGAAAATTTGAGACCCACCGCACGGTAAAGCGCGCCGGTATCGACATATATATATCCGAGCCGTTTCGCCGCCTCCTTTGAAACCGAGCTCTTTCCCGCACCTGCGGGTCCGTCTATTGCCACTGAAATCATAATTCTGCTCCTTATTTAAACATTATTTCCGGCAAGAAAGCCGGTGGAAAAGGCTATCTGAAGATTAAAGCCGCCGGTATATGCGTCGGCATCTATTATCTCTCCGGCAAAGAAAAGTCCGTCGATAAGCTTTGATTCCATAGTCGACGGATTTATTTCCCCGACCGATATTCCTCCGCTTGTTATTATTGCCTCCTCAATCGGACGAAAGCCGGTAATTGTGAGCGGAAAGGCCTTTAAGATTCCGCACAGCCTGCGGCGCTGTTCTCTGCTGATTTGATTGACCTTAAGCTGCGGCGGAATCTCCGCCATTCCGACAACGACCGGTATAAGACTTTTCGGCAGCAGCTTAACCAGCGAATTTTGAAATTCACGGTTCTTTTCCGATTCAAAGTCTCTTAAAATACGGCTGTCAAGCTGTTCCGGCGTAAGACCCGGCTTTAAATCTATAAAAGCGGAATAATCCTTTTTGCCGACATACCGCATATGTGAGGAAGCGCTCAGCACCAGCGGACCCGAAATTCCGAAATGAGTAAAGAGCATTTCGCCGAGTTCGGAAAACAAAGGCTTTTTCCTTCCGCTTTCAAAAACCGATAAGGTGACATTTTTAAGCGACAGTCCCGACAGCCGTGTGCAAAATCCCTCATGCACCGTAAGCGGTACAAGCGACGGCTTGAGCTCAGTCACCGTATGTCCGAGCCTGCGCGCCATAGAATAGCCGTCACCCGTCGAACCGGTCAGCGGATAAGACATTCCGCCGGTAGCGAGTATTACACTGTCAGCTTCGGCAAACCCGCCGCCTTTAAGCCTTACGCCCCTGACTTCTCCGTTTACGGTTTCTATTTCCCCGGCAGCGGCGTTTATAATTCTTACACCGTTTTTCTTTACGGCGTTTACCAGCGCGTCCGCTATATCCGCAGCTTTGTCCGAGCATGGAAAAACGCGGTTTCCACGTTCGGTTTTCAAAGGAACACCAAAAGACTCAAACAGCGCTATAGTATCCTGCGCGTCAAAAGACGAAAATGCAGAAAAGAGAAACTTGCCGTTCCGCGGCACATTTGCTATAAGTACATCCACAGAACAGTTATTGGTAATATTACAGCGTCCCTTACCGGTAATCATCAGCTTGCGTGCCGGGCGGATATTCTTTTCGAGAATACATATATCGGCGCTGCCTGAATATTTTTCGGAAGCGAAATATGCGGCCGCAAGCCCCGACGCGCCGCCTCCTATCACTACTATTTTTTTCATTATTCCACCAAAT
>USHL01000239.1 GCA_900554525.1 uncultured Oscillospiraceae bacterium
TGACCTTGCTCAAAAAATCTTTCAGCCGCGGACTTTTCGGATTGTTAAAAATTTCAGCAGGAGTGCCTTCCTCCATAATTATACCCTGATCAATAAACAGTATTCGGTTTGCGACCTCGCGGGCAAAGCCCATTTCGTGGGTAACAACTACCATAGTCATACCGTCTTTAGCGAGCGAACGCATAACTGCTAAAACTTCTCCGACCATTTCGGGATCAAGGGCTGAGGTTGGTTCGTCAAAGAGCATTACATCAGGATGCATACAGAGCGCGCGCACAATGGCGACGCGCTGTTTCTGTCCGCCTGAAAGCTGCGAAGGGTAGGCGTCCTTTCTTTCCTCTAACCCTACGCGTTTCAGCAGATTGACTGCGCGTTCCTCTGCTTCGGTTTTAGAAAGCTTTAAGAGCTTGATAGGTGCGATGGTCATATTTTTAAGAACGGTCATATGAGGAAAAAGATTAAACTGCTGGAAAACCATTCCCATTTTCTGACGATGTACATTTATGTTGACCTTTGGGTTGGTTATATCAGTACCCTCAAAAAATATTTTTCCTCCTGTTGGATTTTCAAGCAGATTCAATGTGCGCAGAAATGTGGATTTTCCGGACCCTGACGGACCGATTATAACGACAACCTCGCCTTTATGTATTTCTGTGTTTATACCTTTGAGTACTTCAATGTGTACGAAAGATTTTTGCAGATTTTCGGTTTTTATGAGAGCATCAGTGGTCACTGCTGCGCAGCCTCCTTTCAAGGATACCTACAAGCCAGGTCAAAATCATTACAATTACAAGATAAACTGCTGCAACTGTAATAAGCGGGAGGAAATAGGAATATGTACGTCCGGCAATCGCATTTCCGGCTTTTGTAAGGTCAATAACTCCTACATAACCCGCAACAGAAGTTTCCTTAAGTAAAGCAATAAACTCATTGCAAAGGGTGGGGAGTACGTTTTTTAACATCTGCGGAAGAACTATATGCGCCATAGTCTGCATATAATTGAATCCCAAGCTCCTTCCGGCTTCAAACTGGCCGTTGTCAACCGACATTATGCCGCTGCGGAAAATTTCCGCAACATATGCGCCGGAGTTAATACCAAATGCAAAAATAGCTATAGGCACGCCGTCTTTCACCGAAATGAAAATTACGAAATAAGAAATCATAAGCTGTACAACTACAGGCGTGCCGCGTATGATAGTAAGATATACTTTGCAGATAATATTAAGTATCTGTAAAATGATGTATGCAAATTTATTGCGCTGCTTTAATGAATCCTTGCTTTTATCATATGTAGAACGTACTGCGGCAACAACAATACCGATAAGTATACCGATACAAAGCGCACCCGCGGTTATTTTGATGGTGTTGAGTAAACCGGTGAACATTTGCTTATACCGATCATTTTCTATAAAAACAAATTGAAATTCATCGGCAAAATCAGTGAACCACCGGACGATACTGTCGAAAAAATTCACTTCAAAACTCCTTTCTCAGCTTAAAAAACAGGGCGGTTTTAAACCGCCCTTAAACCAATTAATCGGCTTTGATGTATTTATCAACTATTTCCTGGAGTGAGCCGTCGGCAATCAGTTCCTCAAGTATGCTGTTTACCTTTTCCTGAAGCTCTGTATTATCTTTGGCAAAGCAAATAGCATAATCTTCTTCAGTATATTTGGTATCGAGTATTTTAAGGCCCGGATTGGCTGCCACATATGCCTTTGCCGGTTCGTTATCAATTATTACGCAGTCAACCTTATCGCCTTTAAGACCTTCTACCGCCAATGCACCGTTCTGATATCCGACAACATTTTCTTCGCCGAAGCCGCCGTTTTCAGGGGTGTCGGAAGCGTAAATGTATCCCGTTGTACCCTGCTGGGTGCCGATTTTCTTTCCTTCCAAATCTTCTATTTTGGTAATCGGGCTGTCTTCCTTAACGATTACGACCTGAACACCGGTAGCATACGGGGAAGAAAAGCTTACCTTTTCCTTGCGTTCCTCGGTAACCGTAATACCTGCCATACCCATATCGTATTTTCCGGATTGAACACCGGTAATGACAGAATCAAATTCAACATCCTCGATTTCAAGCTCGAGTCCTAATTTTTCGGCAATAAGGGCGGCAACTTCGGCGTCTATGCCAACAATCTTATCGCCGTCATAATACTCATAAGGCGGAAATTCGGCATTTGTTGCCATAATCAGCTTACCTTCAACTGCTGTCATACCTTTTTTACCGCCGCAGCCGGCACAGCTGAAAATAAGTGCCAAAGCCGCTAAAAGACTTATCGGTTTTATAAATTTTTTCATACAGTGGTTTCTCCTTCAAACTATAAATTTTGAACAAACCGATTATATCATTTTACGTCATAAATGTCAACAGTATTTTTGCATAAATATGTTGTGTATTTGCATATTTAAAAAATACTGTGAATACTTATCCGCGTATCTTCGTTTACCTGATGTAAAAGCATTTTAAGCTTTTCGATATGCTCAAAAAACATAGTATCTGACTCCTTTTGACTCAGCAAAACAAGAGAGGCTATCTCAAGCTCTATATCGTCTATACGGTCGTGATTTACAAAAAAGGAAAGCCCGTTTTCATTTTCGCTCCAATATTCCTTCAGCTTGACGGCCGATTCTCCGCTTAAATCTCCCTGCGTGTATTCCACTTC
>USHL01000240.1 GCA_900554525.1 uncultured Oscillospiraceae bacterium
CATATCGGAAAGGTTATTGAGTCCGTCCGCAACAATGGAAATACTCGACGTAAGCGATCCGACAATGATTTTAACAGCGCATAAAAACAGGTTACAGAAGATGCCGACCGCGCCGCCGAGCCGTCCGTAGGCCTGACGGACCGACGGTTCGCTTGTTTCATTACTGTTTTTTACAAACAGCTTTATAAGTAGCTCAGACATTACATTTTTGCCCCTTTGGCGCCTTTGGTACCGAGGGATACGCCGGAAAGGATGTTGGTATCAATCGTGAAGGTCAGATTGTCACGGTTTCGCTGACGGCGGAAGGCAAGTTCTATAAGACGGTCGATAAGCTCCGAATATTTGACGCCCGAAGCTTCCCAGAGATAAAAAGCAAGCGATCCGGGAATGGTGTTTATTTCATTTGCATAAACCTTGTCGGCTTCGGTATCAAGCAGGAAGTCGATACGCACTACGCCGGAGGCGTTCATCGCCTTGAAAATCCTGCAGGCAAGCTCTTTGATTTTCGCGGCTTTTTCCTCGCTTAAATCGGCCGGGATTTTTCTGCCAAGAGAGGCCATACCCTTGCTTGCTCCGCCCTTTGAGCCGGAGATATATTTGTCTTCATATGAAAGTATTTCATCATTCATAAACGGTTCTTCGCAGACGCTGGCCTCACATTCGTCGGCGTCGCCCAGCACCGAGCAGTTGATTTCTCTCAGCGAAGAAACAGCACGCTCAGCGAGTACACGGTCCGCGAACGAGACAGCAAGCGAAACGGCGCTGTCAAGCTCGTCTGCGGAATTAACCTTGGTTATGCCGACGCTTGAGCCTAAGTTTACCGGCTTGATTATCATCGGAAAACCGATTTTTTCGGTTATTTCGGCAGTTATTTTTGCCTTGTCTGCAAGATATTCGCGGGAACGGAAGGTGACGCAGTCAAGCACGGGCAGACCGGCGGATTTCATGACATACTTAAAGACTGCCTTATCCATGCCAACAGCGGCGGAAAGTATATCGCATCCGACATAGGGAAGACCTAAAAACTCAAAATAGCCCGACATAGTGCCGTCCTCGCAGTTGGTGCCGTGGACTACCGGAAAAGCCACGTCAACTCGTATATCCTTCCGCTTCGAGAAAATTCCGCTGCTTTCAAACCGCATAACAACCCCGTCGCCTTCGCGGACAAAATAAACCTTACTGCATTCTTTTAAAAGCTCCGGAAGATTTTTGTATTTATCAATATCAAGCAAACCGTTTCCGGTGTACATCTCTCCGTTTTTGGCAACATACACCGGCGTTACGTCGTACTTTTCACGGTTGATGGCATGTATGGCCTGCACCGCGGAAATTATAGATACTTCATGTTCAACCGAGCGGCATCCGAAAAATACCGCAATATTTGTTTTCATATAAATTCTCCGTTCTGCCGCTCAAATTAAATCGGATTCCCTTTGCGGCGAGAGGAAATCCGAAAAATCAGTTTAGATAGTTGTCGGGAAGGTCGTTTTCAAAAAGCACAACGGTGTTTTTATCGGCAATCCTTGAATATACGCCCATGGCCTCGGCAAAGCTCGAAACCACATACAAATTTTCCGTGTTGAAACCGCCGGCCTCAACGCCTTCGCGTATGGGCTTTGAACGGTTTTTTCCGACAAGTATTATTATATCACATTTACCGGCCGCTTCAAGACCTAATGCGTAATTACATTCATATTCCTTGGAACCGAGCTCTATAAGTCCCGGAGTAACTAAAACCTTCCGCATCCCTCCAAACGAGGCAAGGACGCGCACCGCTTCGAGACAGCCCTCCGGGTTGGAATTATAGGCGTCATCTATCAACAGAGAGCCTGCGGTATAAGGCTTTAATTCAAGCCGGTGTTCGGCAGCTTTAAGCGCCGCGGCGGCAAATTTTATCTGTTCTGCCGTTACGCCGAGAAAGTCTGCCAGCGCCGCTGCGCCTGTTATATTTATTATGCTGTGCCTTCCGAGCAGCTTTGAAGTGACTGCGGTTTTATCCTTTCCAAGCGTCAGCATAAATTCCGAGCCGTTTCTTGAAGAGGCTATATCGCCGGCATGATAGGCAAAGCTTTCATCGGTTCCGTAAACCTTGTATTTGTCTGCCGCCGTTTTGTTTGTACTTATGCGCTTCAGAAGCTCCTCGCTGTCACCGTTGACAAATACTTCGCCGCCGTTTTTCAGCACCTCGTCCGCAAGCTCAAACTTGGTTTTGAATACGTTGTCCACCGTTTTGAAGGTTTCGAGATGCTGGGGGCCTACTGAGGTTATTATTCCGTATTTCGGGTGAACTATATCGCAGATTTCTTTTATATCACCGATATTTTTGGCTCCCATTTCACATATAAATATCTGTGTTTCGGGGCGGAGCTTTTCTCTTACGGTGCGTACCACACCCATCGGTGTATTAAAGCTTTGCGGCGTCGCTACCACATTGTATTTTTCACTTAAAATTCTGTTCAATATAAATTTGGTAGTGGTTTTTCCGTAACTGCCGGTAATTCCAATAACCGTTAAATTTTTATGCTCTCTTAAAATACGCTTTGCGTCGTTAATATACCATTTTGATATGCATTTTTCAATCGGAAAAGTAACAGTCCAGGCCGTCAGCGCGGCAATAGGGGAAATAAACGCCGTCATAAATGTCAATACAGCGAATATTTCGGAAG
>USHL01000241.1 GCA_900554525.1 uncultured Oscillospiraceae bacterium
ACCTTATCGTACTCGCGGGCAGTTACACGGCGGTTGATCTTCGGATATTTATTTGCTCTGCCGCAGGGCAGATACTGGCTCATTATGCTGAAAAAAGCCTTGGGAGTATTCTGCCTTACCCATTCAAAGACGCTTATCGCCTCCCGCGTTCCCTGAGGAAGCAAAAGATGACGGACAATCAGGCCTTTTTGCATAATTCCGCCGTCAAAAACGCATTCGGGCTGCATTTTGTATGCCTGCTTTATTGACGCAGTTGCATATTCCGGATAATTATCCGCGCCTGAATACAGCCCGGCACGCTCTGATGAAAGATATTTCAAATCCATTAAAAAAATATCAATATATCCGTTCAGCATTTTCAGCGTTTCGGGGCAGTCATAGCCGCCCGAATTATAAATTACGGGTATTTCAGGCTTGTAAATATCAAGCGCTTTTATGACCGATGTCACAAAATGCGTGGGAGTCACAAGATTTATGTTGTGCGCTCCGCTTTGCTCCAGCATTTTAAAAATATCAGCCAAGCGCTCAAAGCTTACCGTTTTACCGAACCCGCCGTGCGATACCTCATAATTCTGGCAATAAACGCAGTCAAGCGAACAGCCGCTGAAAAACACTGTTCCCGAACCGTTCTCCCCGCTTATAGATGGTTCCTCCCAAAAATGCAAAGCAGCCCTTGCCACCCTCGGCAGCAAAGGCATTTTGCAGTATCCGGCCGAATTTTCGGTTTCACTGCGCTCGGCATTACATTTTCTGGGGCAAAGGCTGCATTTCATTGTTATTCTCCGTTTTAGGCTTGAGCTCATAGATTTTTCGGCGCACCTTTACATCGTCGTAGGTCTTTTTAAAGCTGACCCTGCCGCTGAATCGTCGGAGGCAGGCTGTACATTCAAACTTAGCGGTAAACCAACGGTTGCGATAGTGCCATTTTGTAATGCGCCTTGTTTGTCCGCCGCATACATCGCAGAAAAAATCCAAGGCAGATTTCACTACATACTTGTCATTTAAATCCGATATGGCATAGGGCTTGAAACGCAGACGCTTATAAAATTCCGGATCGGCAGTATCTCTGACCAGTGCACAGAAGCGTTCCTTATTGTAGCACTTTTTTAAAAGACGCTGACAAACAAGGCTGTCGTCCTTTGCTGTGTGCAGTTCAAAATCGTCGGTAGATATGTCGAGAAGCTCAGCCGCGCCGCTCAGGGATATCTGATTTTTATCCTCGTATCCGTTAAGCCGCATTTCACCCTGCACAAATTTTTGCAGATCAAGATACTTTCCTATCGCAAATTTTTTGCCTGCAAGCAGACTTTCTTCGTTTTCCTTTATGGAATAGAGGTCCGAATCGCTCCATGTCATAGTAACGGTATCATTTCCCGCCCAGCGGTTATATCTGTCCACAGCCTCGCCGAACGGCAGGCCCGCCAGCATTTTTTGGGTTGTAATGCCCGTAAGCCTTGCAAATCTTCCGCTGACCTTCTTGGAAAATGACGACCTGATATTCTGCTCAAACGTATCGACTATGTCAAAGCTTTCGTCAAGCTTCACCGCGCCTATCTGGAGTATCTGGTTTATAAACCGATTTTCCTTGGGATAATAGGCGCTGTCCCATTCCAAATCAAGAATAATATAATTCATTGCTTCTTTCTCGATTCTGCTTTCATACGTTCTTCCTTGTTGAGTATCCGCTTGCGCAGGCGAATGTTCTTGGGCGTTACCTCTACAAGCTCGTCGTCCTTAATAAATTCAAGGGACTGCTCAAGACTGAAATGTGTTGGCGGAATAAGGCGCAATGCGTCATCTGAGCCTGCAGCGCGCGTATTGGTCATCTGCTTTTTTTTGCAAACATTGCAGACTATATCCTCATTTTTCGGATTTTCACCGACTATCATTCCCTCGTATACGGGAACTCCTGCACCGATAAACAGTCTGCCGCGGCTTTGTGTGTTGAAAAGCCCGTATCCTGTGGCCTCTCCGGTCTCGTGTGCAATTATTGAACCGGTCGAGCGCTGCTCTATATCTCCCTTATACGGCTGATAGCTGTCGAATACGTGATTCATAATTCCGTTTCCGTTGGTATCGGTCAAAAACTGCGAGCGGTAGCCCAAAAGCCCCCTTGCCGGAATAAGAAACTCCAGATGTGATATTCCACCCTCACGGGTACCCATATTCTTGATTTCGGCCTTGCGTGAACCGAGCCTTTCCATAACCGAGCCGACATATTCCTCCGGAACCTCTATCATAAGAAGCTCGATAGGCTCTAAAAGCTCACCGTTATCGCCTTTTTTATAGATGACCTCGGGCGGAGACACCTGAAACTCATAGCCCTGACGGCGCATCGTTTCGATAAGAATGGAAAGATGCAGCTCGCCTCTGCCCGAAACCTTAAAGGTATCGGCCGAGTCTGTTTCCTCAACACGAAGGCTGACATTTGTCATAACTTCTTTGAAAAGACGGTCACGCAAATTGCGGGAGGTGACGAATTTACCGTCCCTGCCTGCAAACGGTGAATTATTTACCATAAAATTCATTGCAAGCGTAGGCTCGTCTATCTTTACAAAAGGCAACGGCTCTATGCAGTCTGCTGCGCAGGCGGTTTCGCCTATTTCAAGATCGGCGATTCCCGCTACCTGAATGATATCTC
>USHL01000242.1 GCA_900554525.1 uncultured Oscillospiraceae bacterium
ATACGAGATTCATGCAGTGACTGGAGTTCAGACGTGTGCTCTTCCGATCTCGGAGGAATCACCGAACTCCGCCGCCTGAAAACCCGAAGCATTTATTTTCAGCACAGCAAGATCACTTACCTTGTCTCCTGCGACGAAATCCGCTGAGTATTCCTTGCCGTCGGAAGTATAAATCTTAAATTTCGGTGAGGGAACTTCGGAATATATATGATCGTTGGTAACAATATATCCGTCCTCGGAATAGAACACACCGCTTGCCTGCGCACCTGCTCCTGCAGTGTTATATACGAGAATACCGACTATTGAGGCATCCACCTTGTCGTAAACCTGAGCGGCCGTCATCTCGTCTGTATCAGCCGGCTTTGCCGCAAGATTTACCGAATAATCCTTCCCGCCGGTTATCACGCTGCTCCGGCCTATATAATATCCGGCCACCGAAGCGCCGGTCAATAGTATAACCGCCGCCATTATAACTGCGAAAACCTTGAGCCCCTTGCTCATCGGTCGATAATCATAAACCGGCTTTACCGCAGAATAATTGATAGCATTCTGCGGCTGAGTATATCCGGAAACGGAAGAAGGTCCGAACGGAAAGCCCGCTCCGGCCGAATAATCCGGCGGAGTCTGCTGAGTCTGACCGCCCGTCTCGGCATTGTCCTGATATCCGGAACCATAGCCCGTAGCACCTTCTGTTTTCTGTGACCCGTCACCAAAGCCCGAATAATCCGCCGCATTATGCGGCACATTTACATACGGTCCGGAAGTTTGCGGATTCTGGGAAGACTGCACAGCAGGGTCTATCGATTCATTATTTTTCAAATCCGGCTGCTGACCGGTTACAGCTTTTTCATTAAATTCATCCATATTAATGCTCCGTTCTGAAATTTATTTAGTCGCCTATAGGCAGCGTGACGCAGAATGTGGTAAATGAATTTTCCTTGCTGGTCACGGTTATACTGCCGCCGTGCGCCTTTACAATCGTTTTTACAATATAAAGTCCAAGCCCGGTACTGTTTTTATTGGCAGAACGTGATTTATCCACCTTATAAAACCTTTCAAATACATATGGCAGTTCAGCTTCAGGTATGCCCTTTCCGGTATTGGTAACCGAAAATTCCACCTTTTTATTATCGGCCCTGAGCGCAAAATTTATTGTTCCCTTCGGTTCTGTAAACTTAATTGCATTATCGACCAGATTATATATCACCTGATGTATAAGATCGCGGTCGGCATTCACCGATATGCTTTCGATCTCATCAAGTCCGGTAATATTGAGTTCCTGCTTTTCAATGCGCTGCTCCTGACTTATGACTATGGCACACACAAGCTCTCTTAAATCGAAAAGCTCAGGTCTTAAAACAAATTCGCCCGATTCAAGCTTGGCCATACTGAGCATAGACTGCACAAGCCGTGACAGACGCTTGATTTCGTCCGAAACTATGGTAAGATAATACTGCTGGCGATCCGGTTCGATAGTGCCGTCAAGGATACCGTCAATAAATCCGCCGATAGTCGTCATAGGAGTTTTAAGCTCATGCGAAACATTAGCGACAAAGCTCTTACGCATTCCCTCAAGCTGTACCAGTGAATTGGTCATCTGATTAAAGGATACCGACAGCTCGCCTATTTCATCATCGCTCATAACCGGTATGCGTTTTGAAAAATCTCCGCGCGCCATCGCCTTGGCCGCCTCCGACATAAGCTTAAGCGGCTTTGTCAGACGGTAGGTCAATGCAAAAATTGCAAAGAACATCAAAATTATCGGGAAAATAGCCGAAAACAGATACAGCTTGGATAGCATCGACATAAGACTGCGTATAGCCGAAACCGGTGCTGTGCTGAAAACCACACCTATATAATCACCGTTTGTATTATACAGCTTATTAGCCGCAATATAATGCTGAGAATCGTAAATTCCGAGTGTTCCGAGCCGAAAATTTTCCTCGTTGTCGGAAACGGATGAAAGCTCCGTTTCATCGACTTTATAAGCCGAATGATAGCATTTTCCGTTTTCTAACCATTCGTCGCAGGCACATATCATTATATTACCGCTCTTATCTGTAAGAAAAATATCCACATCCGAAACATCTGCCAGCGTATTTATTATATTGAAAAATTCTTCAGTCTGCACCTCGTTGTGCTCAATCTCGGCGGTATATCCTACGGCGCCCTCACAGCAGCGGCTGAGCGTTTCATACTTGGATTTAGCAAGATAATTGTTCAGCACAAACGAAAGTATCGCCATCATTACGGTAAAGCTGAAAACGATTATCAGGGCAGTAGTGAAAAAGAATTTTTTAAAAAGCTTAAGCTTCAATTATTTCACCTCGAACTTATAGCCCACACCCCAGACCGTTTTAAGGCACCATTGGTCGGAAACACCCTCAAGCTTTTCACGCAGCCTTTTGACATGAACATCGACCGTTCTGGAATCACCGTAATAATCAAAGCCCCACACCTCGTCAAGAAGCTGGTCACGTGTGTAGACCCTGTTCGGATTGCTTGCAAGATGATAAATAAGTTCAAGCTCCTTTGGCGGAGTATCTATTTTTACGCCGTTTACCTCAAGCTCATAATTTGTAAGGTTTATTCTTAATTTATCATATTTAACCT
>USHL01000243.1 GCA_900554525.1 uncultured Oscillospiraceae bacterium
AAGAAGGCTTCGATATAGTCTCGGGAGGCACCGATAACCATCTTATGCTCTTAAAGCTTATAAAGAACGGTCTGACCGGCAAGGAGCTTGAGCACAGACTTGACGAAGTACATATAACCGCCAACAAAAATACCGTTCCGAACGACCCGCAAAGCCCGTTTGTAACCAGCGGACTCCGCATCGGCACGCCGGCGGTCACCACCCGCGGCTTCAAAGAGCCCGAAATGGCTATGATAGCGAAATGGATCAAAGAGGTTGTCGACGATTTTGACAATTCAAAGGAAAGAATTTCCGCCGAAGTGCAGGAGCTTTGCGCAAAATTCCCGATATACTGATATTTTAAAAGAAATCAAACTGACTGCGGTTTGATTTCTTTTGCTGAAAAATAAGGAGTTTTCAAATGAAAATAATGGTCGTAGGCGGCGGCGGACGCGAGCACGCCATAATCAAAAAGCTTAAAGAAAGTAAAAACGTAAGCGAAATCTATGCGCTTCCCGGCAACGGCGGCATAGCTGCCGATGCCGTATGCGTCGATATAGGCGCTAAGGAAATCGATAAAATAGTTGAGTTCGCGGTCACAAACGGTATAGAATATGCCGTTGTGGCTCCGGATGATCCGCTTGTGCTAGGTGCTGTCGACGCGCTGAATGCGGCAGGCATCCCCTGCTTCGGTCCCGATAAAAAAGCTGCAATAATCGAGGGAAGCAAAGTCTTCTCAAAGGAACTGATGAAAAAATATCATATTCCCACCGCTGCATATGAGGTATTCGACGATCCGGCGGCCGCCCTTTCCTATCTTGAAACCGCGCCTGTTCCGACCGTCATAAAGGCGGACGGTCTTGCTCTCGGCAAGGGCGTTATCATTGCCGAAACACGCGAAGATGCCCGAAAGGCCGTTGTTTCGATGATGGAGGATAAAATCTTCGGTGAAAGCGGCGCAAGAATAGTTATAGAAGAATTCCTTACCGGTCCCGAGGTATCGGTGCTTTCCTTTACAGACGGCAGAACACTCGTACCGATGGTCTCTTCCATGGACCATAAGCGCGCTTTAGACGGAGATAAGGGGCTTAATACCGGAGGTATGGGGACGATAGCTCCCAATCCCTATTACACAAAAGAAATCGCCGACATATGCATGAATACCATCTTCAAGCCTACAATTGACGCTATGAATGCCGAGGGGCGCACCTTCAAGGGCTGCCTTTACTTCGGGCTTATGCTTACCGAAAACGGTCCCAGGGTGATAGAATACAACTGCCGCTTCGGCGACCCGGAAACACAGGTTGTCCTGCCGCTGCTTGAAAGCGACCTTTTTGAGATAATGCGCGCCGTGACCGAAGAGCGTCTTGAAAGCATTGAAGTCAAATTTAAAAATGAGTATGCCGCCTGCGTCGTTATGGCGTCAAACGGCTATCCGCAAAAATATCAGAGCGGCTTTGAGCTTAAAATAGATGAAAGCATTGCAGATTCCGTATTTGTTGCCGGCGCAAAGCTCGACGGTGAAACTCTTAAAACCTCCGGCGGGCGTGTTTTAGGCGTTACCGCGACCGGCGCCACGCTTGATAAGGCTATTGATTCAGCATATAAAAAAGTAAAAAAAGTCTTTTTCGAAAATGCCTTTTACCGTAAGGACATCGGCGCCAGAGCGCTCAAAGCAAAGGAGGAAATTTAATGGTTTACCGTGTATTTGTTGAAAAAAAGGAAGAACTGGCCAACGAAGCCCGCGCCCTTCTTTCCGATATAAACGGACTTTTACAGATAAATTCCGTCAGTAATGTCCGAGTAATAAACCGCTACGATGTAGAAAATATTGACAGCGGGCTTTTCGATTACGCAGTCAAAACCGTCTTTTCCGAGCCGCAGCTCGACCGTACCTATTCCGAGCTGAAAAACGACGGCGCGGTGATTTTCGCGACCGAATATCTGCCGGGGCAGTTTGACCAGCGCGCCGATTCAGCCGCTCAGTGTATCCAGATAATCTCCCAAAAAGAGCGTCCCGCCGTCCGTACCGCAAAGATATATATGCTCTACGGTGATATCTCTGAAAAAGAGCTTGCCGCCGTAAAAAAATATGTTATAAATCCGGTGGAAGCCCGCGAGGCCTCTCTTGAGAAACCCGAAACCCTCGCTGTAAATTATGAGATACCCGAGTCTGTGGCCACTCTTGACGGGTTCATAGAGCTTGACCGTGCCGGTCTGGAAAAATTCGTCGCCGATTACGGCCTTGCCATGGATACCGACGATATAGCCTTTTGTCAGGATTATTTCAAATCAGAACGGCGCGACCCGACCGTCACCGAAATACGTATGATAGACACATATTGGTCCGACCACTGCCGTCATACCACCTTCCTTACACATATAGACGGCGTTGTATTTGAAGACGAGCTTCTCCAAAGCGCCTACAACGACTATCTTAATGTCCGTAAGGAGCTCGGCCGAACAAATCCCATTTGTCTTATGGATCTTGCCACCGTGGCGGTCAAATATCTTAAAAAACAGGGCAAGCTCGATAAGCTGGATGAATCAGAGGAAATAAACGCCTGTACCGTCAAAATAACGGTAGATGTAGACGGAAAGCC
>USHL01000244.1 GCA_900554525.1 uncultured Oscillospiraceae bacterium
TGGATACTTTTTTCTGTTTTCTTACTATTGCAGGTTCATTTTACAATGCGCCAATAATAATACTTACAAAAGTGAGAGTGAGAATAATCAGTCTGTCAGTCGGGAACTTGACGGAATTCTCACAAACTGTCATTTTGAAACTTTTGAGAAGAATACGGCAAATATGCTGTCCGACGCCGTAAGGACGCTTTACTATACCGAACGCATAAAGGTCGGAGAGGCGGTATTGCCGAAAGAGGAAATACGCAGGCTGCTTAACAGGGTAAACTCGGACACGCTTATTGATGTGCTTGAGATAATGCGGAAAAACGAGACAGAAATACGCAACCCGACAGGGTATCTTTATTCGCTTATATTAAACTGCGTCAGCGCTGACCGCGCGGCGGAGATACTGGAGCTGCCTGACAGTCTGATAAAAAGGGAAATGCTTTATGCTTCTGAATAAGCGGCAGAAAAATATACTGCGAATAGTAAGAGACTGGGGCGGAATGAAGAAGGAAACGCTCGCTTTTCTGTGCGGCGAAAGCGGCGGTTTTGAAAGGGATTTTATACAGCTTTTGCGGCTGGGGCTTTTGAAAGAAACCGCCGGCTATTACTGCGATGAGGGGAAGCGTATATGCGAACGGGAAACCGAAACGGCGTTTGAGGTTTTGATTTCCGCGTTTTCTTCTCCACCGGATATGCTTCTTGCCGGAGAGCCGCCGTTCTCACTCTCCTTTTTTAAGGAGCGGGGCGAAAAGCTGTACCGCTATGACATATGCGTGGCGGAAAGGGGCAGAGAGGCGTACATAGCCGCCGCGGCGGAAGCCTGTAACTTAAAAAGCCGGGTCGTTATCTTTGTAATTGAAGATGAAAAGCAGATACCTTTGCTTAAAATTTCCGGCGAATACCGTTTCGCGGTAAAGCGGGACGGAAAATATCATTTTTACGGAGGAAACTGAAATGGAGTTTAATGAACTTAATCTGACCGAGCTTGACAAGGACCTGTCCGAAGAGCAGAGAAAGGAATGGAACGCAATATACGCGTCGTACAGAGCCGGTTCCCTGCTTACGGGAAGGGTCGCCGGCACAGACAGTATAAGCGTCGATGTTAAAAACGACGGGACCGGTAGATTTGAGCAGAAAAATATACTTTGCCTTGTGGTTATATCCTACCGGGTAAAAATACTGATACCCGAAAATGAGATATGGTTTGACCCATCAGAGCACCGGCCGCCTCACGTGCTGCGCTCGATGGCGGGAGCCGTGACCGACTATGTGATAACCGGCATAGACAGGGAAAACGAGTGCTGCACAGCTTCAAGGCGCAGGGCTTTGCAGATACGCCGGCGTGCTTTTCTGCGGCTGGCGCCTAAAACCGGCAGGCGGGCAGAATGCCTTGTGACGGCGGTAGGTCAGCACAAAATGCTCTGCACCTGCGGCGGATTTGATGTAACCTTAGACGCAAAGGATGTGTCTTATGCTATGATAAACGACCTGCGTGAGCATTTCCGCACCGGCGACACAAAAGAGGCGGTAGTAAAATCTTATAACCCGGAATGCGGCACACTGCGCATATCCGTAAAGGAGGCGCAGCCGCATCCGTTTGACGGAGCGGAAGCAAGGCATCCTCTGCACTCAAGAAGAGCGTCGGTTATAACCGGAAAATACAGCGGCGGAGTTTTCTGCCGGCTTGAGGACAATCTCGACTGCCTTTGCAGCTATTCTCCTGAGCAGTACGACGAGGATTTCCGCATAGGCGACCGGGTGATAATCGCCGTGACAAAGTACAGCTATTCAAAAAAGCTGGTCTACGGCAAAATCCTCGCGAAGTGGTAATAATACTCTTGAAAAATACAATAAATAATATATATTTCATATTATATCTTGCAATTTTTGCAATTTTTTAGTAAAATAAATATAGAGCATACCGGTTTCTCCGTTCACAGCAATTCCCTTTTGCGTTTTAACGGATTTCCCCGATATGCTCTTTTTTTCCTGATTCAGCAGCCAAAACTCAAAAACACTAATTTAGATTCGAGGTGATATGACTCCGAAAGCACTGCTTTTTAAAATATCCGAATGCAAACTCATAGTTTCCAATCAGCTCTTTTGTTTCACGACCACATTGTGCTATAAAAACAGTAGTAAAATAAACAGTCTGAAAATAAAAAGGATGGATGAAAATGAGAATAAAACAACGGCTTAAAATATTCCCTGCATTTCTAATAATGTTCAGCTTGACTTTACAGTTGTTTTTCCCGGCGGTAGGCAGTATAACGGCCGTCGCCGACGAAGCAAACTCGGATTATGTAATGAAGTATATGTCCGGAGGCACTTGGAAGGATTTTGATGATTCGGTGATCACAAATTCCTCAATTGACGCTGTCCGGATACAAAGTCCATACGGAGCATCATATTATTTAGAATACAGAACTCTCAATTCAGGAGCCTCCGGATTTTACAGTCCCGTAAAAAGCAACGACCGCTCCGTCGAAGCATACGCGGGACTTTCAGGAAGACCGATACAAAAGCTGGCAATCTCAGTATATTCAAATGAACAGGTAAAACTCACCTCTGGCATTGTAGT
>USHL01000245.1 GCA_900554525.1 uncultured Oscillospiraceae bacterium
TTCTTCTGTAAGAGGGTATAATCCTGACCGTACACTTGATTTACAGTATTTAAAACCTTCTTTGTTCCGTCGGTATTAAAATTAATAATACTGCCGGAGCCGTCCGGCACAAAAAGATATCCGGAATTTAAGGATTTGCCGGCTCCGAAATATTCCATAAGCTTGATTTTATTAAGCACAAAAGCGGATTTATCGTAAGAAATTTCTTTCGCATCGATTCTTACAACCAGACTGTTATCATCCAAATAAAATTCAACCGGAATCTCAAAAAGCGCCGCCGCTTCACTGAGATCGTCCGAACCGGATTTTTCTGCATCATCCTTAAAATCCGCCGCCGTGTAATCGGTTTCGGAAATATATCCGTTCAAAACTGAAATATCACGTTCTGTCGCATCGTCACGCAGAATATAAAAATCATAATCGGCAAGACCGGGATAGAGTTCCAGCAGTCTTTCCTTTACTTTTGAATCCAGTTCATCGTCATCTGCCGAATATTTGGTATAAAACGCCTCTACTCTGCGTTTAGCTATTCCCGAAAGCTTATTTAAAACCTTTTTCTCAAAGCGCTCGGCCTCTGCCGCAAACGGAACGTTAAACTGTTCCTTCAATGTTCCAACCTGCATATTTATGCGTATACCGTTATCAATAGGTTCACATTCAAACTGTCCGCGTGCAACGCAGTCCTCATAACCGTTCATTGTATATTCCTTACTGGCGGAATCGTAATATGTAAGACTGATAAATGATGCGAGCGATGCCTTGGTTTCATCGCTGGCCTTTGCGTCTTTATTATAATCATACGGAACAGCGGACCACACCTCACCGGAAGAAATATCGCGCACCGCTATCTCAGCCGTCTCTTCATTGGCATAAAGCTCTAATTCGCCCGAAGTTGCTATATGCTGCATATTTCCGAGCATATCTGCGTTTCCGGCGTACAAACCGTGCTTGGATAAGTCAGGTGCGGCGGTATCGGCGGCAGCTTCTGTTTCATTGTCGGCGGCGCCTACGGTAAGCAAACAGCTTAACAAGCTTACAATCAACATCAGACAGATTGAACGCAATACATAATTATATTTTTGTATTCTCATAACAATCTCCTTTATAAACGGTTGATTACTTCCTCATAAATCTGCTGCATAAAAGAACCTATCTTATTCGAAAGAATAATCAGCAGTATTGCGAGGAAAAGTATTATAAGCATCCCTATGACCGAAAGAATCACTGTGAAAAAATTCTTACTCATCGTATAATCGTGTATTGTCATAGTAGACGCAAAAATCAGCAACAGACTCCACGCAAAAGAAAGGAAAACCATAAATGTAAGAAATGCTTGTTCTTCAATGGCGAGAAAGTTGCTTATAATCGTCATCGGAATATTTATAACTACAAGCGGCATCAATGAGTAAGAAGTGGTAACATATATCTGTTTAATACTTCCCTCGCCGCCGCACAGCGTGGTTAAGGACCAGCTTGCGACACACCAGAGCAGTATCGGCAAAGCTACGCTCAAAACCGTGCGTACAAAATCAAAATTCTGAACAAGCACATTGTTAAATATATATCCGGTGCCTATACCTTTAAAAATGAAGGTCACTATAACCAGCAGATTTATAATATTCGCCGCCCTGACGCTGCCGCGATTTTCCGCCTTTATACACCAAGAACCTTTCATCGGATGATACATACTGTAAAAAACATAAAGGAACTCGTCAAGCAACGTATGTTTACTATCGGAAGAATATAGCTTGTTATTGAATTTTTTAATTTGCCTGTTGACAATGAAAAATACTGCCAATACAGCGCATACAATCAGAATTATGTAAATCAGATTTTCACGCACAAATTCAGAACGGTAGCTTTTAAAGGCTCTTGAATAGTTTTCGGTATCTCGTGCGGTTTTAAAATAATCCATAGCCTCTTTATAGTCGCCGTTACGCAGAAAAGCCTCGGCGATCCCGGTATATGCCATATCAAAATTCTGATTTTGCTTTAGAACTAAATTCCAGCATTCAAGCGCTTCTTCAAATTCACGGTTAGCATCGGCAACTATGGCTCTTTCTATCAAAGCACCGTATTCGGTCTGTTCAAAACGCGTAATAGTTCCGTTGCCCTTATCAAGCACCAGCAATTCATCTCCAAAATAGGAAATTGAATTGCAAAGATTAAAAGTTCCTAGCTGCTGTCCCGAGGCGCCGAAAGCGTAAAGCAGATTGCCGTCGTTATCATAAGTGAATATTTTATTCTTGTTGCTGTCAAGTATTGAATAAATTCCGTTTTCCTTCATAGTAACGTCTACGATACTTGAAGGCTCTTCCCCGAGGTCTCCGCCCGGAGCCCATTTCGCATTGCGAAAAAGCACGTCATCTCCCTTGGGGTTAAGCCGCTTCACCGGCGCGCTTACCGAAGACTTTGAAGTCATATAATTTATCTGGTCCTGCTTTTCGATGGAGTTAGCAGTAAGCCATACAAAATCACGGTTATCTATTGCAATACTGTTATAAACACGCGGCACGGTTCTTACAGTACGCTTGCGCTTTTCTTCATTCTGGAAAAGCTGAGTAAACC
>USHL01000246.1 GCA_900554525.1 uncultured Oscillospiraceae bacterium
GATTCGAACTCCCGACCTTCTGGTCCGTAGCCAGACGCTCTATCCAGCTGAGCTATCAGCGCAAAACAGCGGTTTCTTAACCGCCATAGTATAATATCACAAAACCTAAATAAAATCAAGACCAAAATTAAAATTTTTAAAATTATTTTTAAAATCAACCGTCAAACGCCTAAAATCACTATCGCAATGCTGAAATAAATAAAAAGCGAAATCGCATCAACAATTGTGGTAATAAACGGACTCGCCATAACCGCAGGGTCAAAGCCTATTTTCTTCGCTAAAATAGGAAGTATGCAGCCTACAAGCTTAGCAATTATAACAGTGAAAAACAACGTAAGACAGACAACCGCGATTTCCTCAAACTGAAGCCCGGCGTCAAAGGTATGAAAAATCATATGGTCGACAGCCCAAAGCTTTATAAGGTTCACGGCACATAATGCCCCGCTGCACATAAGCGCGACCCGCAGCTCTTTCCATATCACCCGGAAAATATCCGCGAACTCGATATCGCCCAGCGATATTCCGCGTATTATCGTTACAGACGACTGACTGCCGGAATTTCCTCCGGTATCCATAAGCATCGGAATAAAAGCGATAAGTGCCGGAAACACGGTTAGTTTTGACTCGAAATTAGAAATTATGGCACCGGTAAAGGTCGCGGAAATCATCAAAATCAAAAGCCACGGAATTCTCGCCTTGAAGGTACTGATAATTCCGGTTTTGAAATATGATTTATCAGATGGTGTGATAGCGGCCATTTTTTCGATATCCTCGGTAGCCTCTTCCTGCAATACATCGATAGCGTCGTCAACCGTTACAATGCCGACCAAACGGTTTTCCTTATCCACCACAGGAAGCGCAAGCATATCGTATTTTTCAAAAAGCCCCGCGACCTCCTCCTTATCGTCGAGAGTGTTGGCGTAAATGACGTTTTCTTCCATAATCTCGCCTATTACGCGGCTCTTTTCGTTGAGCAGAAGATCCTTAGCCGTAATAAGTCCAAGCAAATGACGGCTTTGGTCGGTAACATAACAGGTATATACCGTTTCGGAATTTATACCTATACGGCGTATGCGGTCAAATGCCTCATCCACCGTCATATCCTTTTTAAGATCGACATATTCGGTGGTCATTATACTGCCCGCGCTGTCATCGGGATAAGCCAGCAGCTGGTTTATCATTTTTCGCGTAGCGGCATCGGTCTGGCGGAGTATGCGCTTGGCTACCGTTGCCGGCATCTCATCGATGATATCAACGGTATCGTCCATAAAAAGCTCGTCCATAACGTCGCGCAGCTCGGTATCGCTGAACGCCTCGATAAGCAGCTGCTGCATGTCGCTGTCCATCTCGACGAATACCTCAGCGGCTATCTCTTTAGGCAGTATACGGAAAATTACCGGCAACTCCCGCTCGGGAACATCCTCCAAAATCTGCGCTATATCGGCGGGATTCATTTCGGCAAGAAATTTTCGGAGTCTGGCGTACTTCTTTTCCTTTATCAGTTCAAAAATTTCTTCCTGCACTATAAATCCCCCTTTTCGGTTTATAAAAGATCCCGTCAAAGCTATTTATGACGGGATCTTCTTTATAATTATACTTTTTTGATAAGCTTTTGTCAATCTTTTTTAATATTGAGAAGATGCGCTATTCCGGGTATGCTTTCTCCCTGATATGCCGAAGTTGGCGACATCAGAGCACCGGTAGACATAAAAAGAATATTGCTGAAATCATTATGCTCAAATCTATGCATTATAAACGAACACAGCACGGCTGCGCTGCAGCCGCAGCCCGAGCCTCCGGCGTGGACATCCTGCTTTTCGCGGTCGAAGATTATCAGTCCGCAGTCGCTGTGACGGCAGCGTATATCCACCTTTTCGCGTTCCAGCAGATCGTATAAAAGATTGGTTCCCACATAGCCGAGATCGCCGGTATAAATGATATCATAATCCTCTGCCGAAGTGCCGGTATCTTCAAAAAAATGCAGCAGAGTAGATGCCGCCGCCGGAGCCATCGCCGCTCCCATATTGTTTGTATCCTTGATTCCGTAATCCTCTATCTCACCGAACGTAACAGAGTTGATATACGGGCCCTTTCCGTGACGGTTCAAAAGCAGGGCGCCCGAACCGGTAACGGTCCACTGCGCGGTTTGAGTACGCTGGGAACCGTAATTGAGCGGAAAACGGTACTGTCTTTCGGCGGAGCAGAAATGCGACGATGTCACCGCCACCGCGTTTTTAGCCGCGCCGCAGTCTATAAACAGCGAAGCCAGACCTGTCGAAAGCGCCATAGTCGAGCAGGCGCCGTACAGCCCGATAAACGGAATACCGAATTCCCTGAGACCGAAAGAGCTTCCGATGCACTGATTAAGCAGATCTCCGGCAAAAATATTATCTACGTCGTCCTTATTCATTCCCACTCGGTCAAGTGCAGTCTGCACGGCAGTTTTCTGCAGCTTGCTTTCAGCCTTTTCAAAGGTCTCCTCACCGAAGAAGCTGTCGGTGGTGTACAAATCGAACTCCTCTGAAAGCGGACCCTCATGCTCCTTTTTGCCAACCACTG
>USHL01000247.1 GCA_900554525.1 uncultured Oscillospiraceae bacterium
ACACAGGCAATTCCATAGAAGATGTTTTCGGCGGGGGAGAGGTTATAATAGCCGACAGGAAATGTGTAAAAAATCTTTTCGGTGAAACCGATATTAATGTGAACGAAAAGCTGAAACCGAGATACCGGCTTATGCCGTGCGGCACGGTGGCGGGCGGCGGCACACTGGAGGGCTTCAGGTGCGATAATGCCGTGGTAAGCGACGGGCAGCGCACAGTGACGTTAGATAAGCCTATTTTAGCGGTGTCCAAGGCGCCGCTAAAGGATGAATATTCGGCAATAGTCAATCCGCGTATTTTTACGCTGTAATAAGGGTGAATATGATGAAACTTAAAACTTTATTCTATATGCTGCTTTGGCGACTGGGTATCGTCAAGCCGACTTTTTACATAAACGGGGCCGAAACTCTGCCGCCGCCGCTTTCTCTTTCTGAGGAACAGCAGCTTCTGAAAGCCGGAAGTCAGAAAAGCCGGGATACGCTGATTGTACATAATCTGCGGCTGGTAGTTTATATTGCGAGGAAGTTCGATTCGTCTTCGGTTAATATCGAGGATCTTATCTCGATAGGCACGATAGGGCTTATTAAGGCGGTGAATACCTTTTGCCCTGACCGTAATATAAAGCTGGCTACATATGCGTCGAGATGCATCGAAAATGAAATACTTATGTATTTGAGAAAGAACTCATCTCAGAAAAATGAGGTGTCTATAGACGAGCCGCTGAATATCGACTGGGACGGCAACGAGCTGCTCTTGTCAGACGTGCTGGGCAGTGACGGCGACGAGGTGGGCAGGGGGATAGAGCAGGAGGATGAAAGATATCTGCTCTTAAGCTTTGTGTGTGATCTGCCGCCGCGGGAAAAGCAGATAATGGAAATGCGCTTTGGCATGAACGGCTATCAGGAATATACCCAGAAGGAGGTCGCCGATACCTTGGGGATTTCACAGTCTTATATTTCAAGGCTTGAAAAGCGTATAATCGGCAAGCTGAAAAAACAGATTGAAAAAGCGGTGTGACGGTGTTAAAATTTAAACGGTGATTTTATGCTTGAAGCCGCTGCGGTTTATCTGACCGTAATTAATTTGATTTCCTGTATAGTCTGCTGCCTTGACAAGCGCCGCGCCGTAAACCGCGGCAGACGCATAAGGGAGCGCACGCTTCTGCTGCTTTCGGTATTGGGCGGGAGCATTGCTATGTATATTACAATGCGTGTCATACGGCACAAAACACGGCATAGGAAATTTATGCTGGGAATACCGCTGATCATTCTTTTTCAGTTGATTTTGATTGCAGGCATAATAAAAACGACCGGGTAGCCCCGGCCGTTTTTTATTTAGTTGATAAACGCGTTGTGTACGGCCTTTACGGCGCTGTCGGCATACTGTGAATCAATGAGCACCGAAATCTTGATTTCACTGGTGGAAATCATCTGAATGTTTATTCCGGCATCGAACAGTGCTTCAAACATTTTGGAGGCAACACCCGGGTGGCTTTCCATTCCGGCGCCGACGATAGATACCTTAGAGACGGTGTCGTCCATGGTGATTTCGTTGTAGTTGAGGCTGTCTTTGAGGGTGTCTATGGCTTCCATAGCGGTTTTGCCCTGATCCTTCGGGACGGTAAAGGTGATATCCTTGGTACCGCCGCGTCCCACCGACTGGAGGATTATATCGACATTGATTTTATTCTGTGACAGCTTATTGAAAATCTTGAAAGCGGTACCGGGAGTATCCTTGAGCCCTACGATAGATATTCTTACGATGTTATCGTCCTTTGCGACGCCTTTTATTAAAGTCTTTTCCATTTTTACCGTCTCCTTTACAATTGTACCGGGTTTATTTTCAAGGCTTGAAAGCACTTCAAGCTCAACGTTGTATTTTTTCGCCATCTCCACCGAACGGTTATTAAGCACCTGAGCGCCGAGGGCGGCGAGCTCGAGCATTTCGTCATAGGTTATTTCGCTCATTTTGCGGGCGTTTTCGACCTTGCGCGGGTCGGCGGTATAAACGCCGTCGACATCGGTGTAGATCTGACAGACGTCGGCTTTGAGCGAGGCGGCTATTGCGACGGCGCTTGTATCCGAGCCGCCGCGGCCGAGGGTGGTTATATCATCGTACTTATTAATGCCCTGGAAGCCCGCGACGATCACGATTTTTTTCTTGGAAAGCTCATTCCTTATACGCTCTCCGTTTATGTTTTTGATTCGCGCGATACCGTGGTTGGAATCGGTCGAAAAGCCTGCCTGCCAGCCTAATAGCGAGATTACCGGATAACCGAGCTTTTCAATAGCCATAGCAAGCAGTGATACGGACATTTGCTCTCCGGCGGAAAGCAGCATATCCATTTCACGCTTTGAAGGACCGTCGGGATTAATTTCCTTCGCTTTTTCGATAAGCTCGTCGGTAGTGTCGCCCTGTGCCGAAACTACTACGATGATGTCGTTGCCTTTTTTATAGTCATTTGTGATTATGCGGGCGACGTTAAATACCCGCTCGGCGTTTGCTACCGAGGAGCCGCCGAATTTTTTTACCATTAGTGACATGAAATATACC
>USHL01000248.1 GCA_900554525.1 uncultured Oscillospiraceae bacterium
GGCAGCAGTGAGTGTTGGCGGAAGTCTGATGGGCATTGTCGGAATGCTGATATGGATAGTTGTTCTTTTCGGCGCAATGTATTTTCTGCTTATTCGCCCTCAGCGCAAGAAGACCAAGGAAGAAAAGAAGATGCGCGAAAATCTTCAGGTCGGCGATGAAATTGTAACTATCGGCGGTATATACGGACGGGTGATCTCCCTTAAAGAGGAGACTATCGTTATCGAATCCGAAAGCGATCACAGCAAGCTTACCATAGCGCGCTGGGCTTTGCAGCAGAACCGCACGGTGCATGACGATGTTCCGTCAAAGTAATTGGTTATAAGTTTTGTCCTTCCTGAATATACTTTACTGTTCGGGAGGGATTTTTTATGGGAAAAGATTTGATGAATCGAAAAGGCGCCGCCGGGTATTTTGTTTTTATTAAGGCGTTTATTATAGAGATAGCGGTTGCGGCGCTTTTCGTGGCGTTTTTTGCTCTGATTATGTATGTTTTTGAAACCGGGTATAAGTACGCTTCGGTATTCGCTACGGTCTCAGCGGCTGCCGGAGCTTTTGCGGCGGGGCTTTACGCGGCCGGTAAAACGGCAAGGCGCGGCTGGCTTGCCGGCGCGGTCATCGGAGGTATTACATTCGTTGTAATAACCGCAGTTTCGCTTATAACCGACAGCGGAGCTGTTACATACAACACGCTTTTTCATTTTGTAATAATTATGCTGTCCTCGCTTATCGGCGCGGTCATCGGCGTCAACCGTGCAAACAGCCATAAGTATATCTGACGGTATAAGAAATAAAAAAATACGGAGGTAAAAAAGATGGGCTATACGGCATCAAAGGAAAGATACAGTACTATGGTATATAACCGCTGCGGGGAATCCGGCTTAAAGCTGCCGAAAATCGCGCTCGGCTTATGGCAGAATTTCGGTACTAATGCCGATCCGGATAATATCAGGAATATTATTCTTTCGGCGTTTGACAGCGGAGTTACCTATTTCGATCTTGCCAACAACTACGGCCCGGTGCCGGGTTCGGCTGAAATAAATTTCGGGAAAATATTGGCGTCTGACTTGATGCCCTACCGTGACGAGCTGGTCATTGCCACCAAGGCCGGATATACTATGTGGGACGGCCCTTACGGCGACTTCGGCAGCCGCAAGTATCTTATAGCGAGTCTTGACCAGAGTCTTAAACGCATGGGGCTTGAATATGTCGACATTTTTTATCATCACAGAATGGATAAGGAAACTCCGCTTGAGGAATCCATGCTTGCGCTTTCGCAGATTGTAAAGAGCGGCAAGGCTCTTTACGCGGGACTTTCCAACTATGACGGGGAGACTATGCTCAGAGCTTCGGCTATTCTGAAGGAGCTGAAATGCCCTTTTATCGTAAATCAGAACAGATACACAATCTTTGACCGCACTATCGAAAATAACGGCCTTAAAAAAGCGGCCGCGGCAGACGGCAGGGGAATTGTAATATTTTCGGCGCTTGAGCAGGGTATTTTGGCCGGCAGATATGCGGGCGGAGTGCCTGAGGGGAGCCGTTTCTCAAAGGGTCTTAACGACCAGCAGCTTGACAAGATAAAGCGCGCGTCAAAGCTTACGGCGGTTGCCGAAAGGCGCGGCCAGACGCTGGCGCAGATGTCGCTTTCGTGGGTTATGAAGGACAGCGATATCACCGGCGTGATAATCGGCGCGTCTAGCGTGGAGCAGTTAAAGGAAAATCTTGCTGCGGCGGCTCCCGCCCGGTTTACGCCGGAGGAGCTTGCGGAGATAGATGCAATAGCATTCGGCAATATTTGATTCCGAAAAAGCAATCCCGAACGGTCAGAGAGCCGGCGGGGTTGCTTTTTGGCTGTATATACCGGCGGAATACTGACCATAATAAAGCGAACGGGATATTTTTAATTTAAATGCTTGACAATATATGAGTTATGACTGTAAAATATATACTGTATATAGAATTTACGGCGGATGTGTCCGCCTGACATACATATAAAAAATTTGGAGGAAAGCTATTTGATGAATGAAACACAGGAAAATAATAAGGTAAAAAGCACAAACACCGCGGGAAGACGCCGTCAAAGCGGCGGAACGGGTAAAAAGCGTACCGAAGCAGCCGCAAAGTCGGGAAGCAGGCAAACGAATAAATCCGACAGGGAATTAAAAGGTATCAAAACGGATAACGGACGTACTAAAAGAACCGCTGATATGACAGAGGACGGTTTGATGACAGAAAACGCTCCCGCTGTGCCGAAGAACGGCCGTACAAGGCGTCAGCCGGGTGCTTCCGCGCGCGGACGCAGGCCCGCAAAAAGCACAAAACCGCTAAAAATAATACCGCTCGGCGGACTCGGAGAGATAGGAAAGAACATTACGCTTTATGAATACGACAGGGATATGTTTCTTGTCGACTGCGGTATGTCGTTTCCGGATGAGGAAACTCCGGGCATAGATATCGTGATACCCGATTTCACATATGTGCTGGAAAATAAGGACAAAATAAAAGGGCTGGTCGTCACCCAC
>USHL01000249.1 GCA_900554525.1 uncultured Oscillospiraceae bacterium
GGCCATACCGGAAAAGCCGATACGGTAAAGCCGCGGTTTTTCTTAAAGAATTCTACGCCCTCCCTTATCAAAGCGGCGTTATAGGCATCGCACTTATCGATACGCCCGCCTAAATACAAATCGGCAATAAGTCCGGTAACTATATTGAATACCGTTTCCTCACCGTCGGCAAACTGCCTGCGCTTGCTTTTCCAAAGCTCCGCATCATGAAAAGGCCTGCGGTTCTCACCGTTGGTATAGCAGGGATACGGCAGCGCCCAAGCCCCCGCCTTTTCGGGCGGAATCACAGCGAGCGAGCCGGACAGCACCGAAGGGTATCTCCAATAAAGCTCCTGATCGCTGGTGCTTTGCAGATGGAAGTGTTTAAGGGTATTGTTGTCCTCACGCTGACCGCCGCTTCCGCAGTTTTCCAGAATTATATCCGGGTATTTTGCCCTCACGGCATCAAAAAATTCAAGCACCGCCAGAACATTATCGGAGGATTCCTTGCTGCAAGCCTCTCCGTAATTTGAAAAGCCATAGCCGGTCGGCTGGTTATAATCGTTCTTGATATACCGCAGCCCCATGCCGTAAAGCCTGTCGATTATGCGCATAATATGATCGCGGACGCACTTTTCTCTGAAATTGAAAAAAGCACGGTTGGCTCCGAGCGGCGTGCCGAAACGCCGGCAAAGACAGTTTTCAGAAATATTATATGCCGTCCCCGGGTACTGGCAGCACTCCGCTTCCAGCCAGATACCCGGCTTAATATTCTTGGAGTACATATAATCGAATATTCCCTTGAGCCCATAGCCGGGAAAACGGTCGTCGGCGATGTTATAATCCCCTATTGCGTTTTTGGCAGGGTCATCATAACAGCAGTACCAGCCTGCGTCTATGCAGAATATCTCCACGCCGGCTTCGGCACAGGCGTCAATCAGCGGGATCAATGATTCAGAAGTAGGGTTACCGCCGATGCCGTCCATAAAGCAGTTGTAGGTAACCGGTATGCTGCCGCCCGGGAAACGCGCCAGATTTGTTTCGCGCTTATAAGCGGTAAGCTCAGCCGCAGCCTCTTCAAAGCCGCCGTCTGCGATACCGTAAACACAGGGCTGCGCCGTAAAACTCTCGCCGGGCGCAAGCTTAACATTCCATCCGTCATGATCAATATTCGCACAGTTGGCTTCTATGCCAATCATACCGTCCTGTGCAAATCCGGCAGTTACATTGCCTATGACTATCTCCCAGCTGCCGGCCGGTTCAAGCTCAAGATAAAAGCTCTTTCCGGTCTCGGTATCCTCCAAAACAACCGCCGGATAATAACGCGTCGTTGTCCAGCTCCCGATAGATGCAATCCGGTAATCCTTGGCGTTGAAATAGGTGCTTGTAGGAACAACGCTTATTTCGTGCAGAGAGGTCTGCCTCCACTGTGTCTCCGCCATCCAGACGGTGTCGCAGGTGTGCAGGATAAATCGGTTTTTATCGTACCACGGGAGAAGCCCGTCAAGTCCGAGACCGACAAAACAGGCCGAACTCAAATGTGTGAGTATCTGTTCCCTGTCGGACAGATTCCTGGCGCTTACAGTCTCCCGCACCGCGCCGCTGTTTTCAAAAAATTCATAGCGCACGGCAATTTCAAACGGCTTTTCTCCGCTCTTATAATAACGGGTCACATAATTTTGACCGTTTTCTTCGCGGTCAAAAGTTATCTCTCCCACATTGCTGACAAACGCCGAGCGCGGACCAAAGCAGTGGAAACCTCCGTCGTTTACGCATATGCGGAAATTCTCGGTCTGCATATTGCGCTCTGCCGTTTCCGGCTCAAGCAGCAGTTCTTCTATACGTTTAAAAGACTTCACGGTCCGTTCTCCTTATTTAAGCAGCTTCTGCATTGCCGTATAAGCGTCCTTAACCTTAATAATATTGCAGTCATCATCGGTTTCCACAAGACCGAAGCTCCGCTCAGACTCCACAGAGTGACCGTGCTCGTCAAGCAGCTCATAAACTATCATACCGATAACCCTCTGCGAAGGGTGGTTGTAAAGAAAATCCATCAGACCGCAGATATAATCCGCTCGGTCCTTATCGGTATGCGTATGCGGCCAGATATTGGTTTCGCAGAATAAAACATCCTTACCGTATTTCAGCAAGTCCTCCACACAGCTTTCAATACCGTAGCCGGCCTCCATATTGGAATACCAGTCCCATCCGAGAACATCAAATTCCACACCGTTCTGAAGCATATAGTCTATCATACCGTAATGCATCCAGGTACCGTTTATGCAGATGCGTGCGTCCGGATCGCCCGAGCGCAGCGCCGCAATAATGCGGCGGCAACGCTCGGCCTCGGCTTCCAGCTTTTCCTCATCGAAATGAGAAATTTTCCTGCCGGAGGCGTCAGGCTGTCCCGGCACCTTCTTAAAGGCGCCGCAGTCTATCTCGTTAAGCACCTGATAGTACCTGATCTTTCCTCGGTACTTACCAGCATATGTATATGGTCGGGGCACGCTTCTGCTTCTATTATTACTAC
>USHL01000250.1 GCA_900554525.1 uncultured Oscillospiraceae bacterium
CTTTAATAATCCCGACGTTGCGCTCAGCCGCACCGATATTCTTAAAAAGGTGTGGGGAGAAAATTATTACGGCGAGGAAAAAATAGTCGACGTTAATATCAGCCGCGTGCGTAAAAAGGTGGAGGACGATCCGTCGAATCCTAAATATCTCGTAACGGTATGGGGCCTCGGATATAAGTGGAACTCTAAATAATTCTGTCGGAAAGGAGAAGGCAATGCAGCTTGAAATCAAGTTTAAAAGTATAGCTGTAAGATGGTTTTTTAATATTTTTCTTATCGTTGCGGTTATTGTTTCGGCTGTGGTGATTGCCTTTTCAATAGTTTTCAGCAATATCTACACCGAACGGATAGAAGTGATGGCCGGTGATTTGGCATATGAGTTTTCTTCGCTTTCAAATTCTTCGCCGGCTACCTTCAAGGATAACGCGGTTGCGCTTGCCGGGGATTTTCAGTATAAAAATAAAATTGAAGTGCAGGTCATAGACCGCAATGATAATATTATAGTTACGACTACCGGCTTTCAGCCGCATGACCAGCAGATGCCCGATTATGAAAACGCCAAAAAGTCCGGCACAAGCGCGGTGGCTAAAACCAAGACAAGCGAGGGCGAATCGGTTTTGGCGGGAACTATTATGCTGTACGACAGCTCCGGCAAGCCGCTCGGCGCCTACCGCTGGATAACTTCTCTCGAGGCGACCAATCGGCTTGTAGGCGGCTTTGTACTGGTGCTGGTGCTGGCGGCGCTGGTTATACTTGCGTTTTGTATGGGCTCCGGGATCTTTTTTATCAAATCGATAGTCAAGCCCATAAGGGATGTCAGCAATATCGCGCGCAAAATAGCAATGGGAGATTTCAAATCACGTATAGAAATTAAAAAGAACGATGAAATAGGCGAGCTGTGCGATACAATAAACTATATGGCGTCGGAGCTGAGCGAAGCGGAAAACATGAAAAACGATTTTATATCGTCGGTTTCGCACGAGCTTAGAACTCCGCTTACCGCAATACGCGGCTGGGGCGAAACGGCCAAAATGTCGGTCGGAACCGACGATTCACTCGTGAACCGCGGACTTGATGTGGTGCTTGCCGAGGCTGACCGCCTTTCGGGGCTTGTGGAGGAGCTGCTCGATTTTTCGCGTATGGAGAGCGGCAGGCTTTCAGTGGTTTCTCAGCCGGTAAATGTGTCGGCTATTCTGGGCGAATCGGTGGATATGTATATCGAGCTTGCGCGTCAGCAGGGTATAGAGCTTATCTTTACCCGCCCTGCGGAGGACGTGACCGTTACCGGCGACCCTAACAGATTAAAGCAGGTATTTATAAATATCATTGACAATGCGGTAAAGTATACCGAAAAGGGCGGTCAGGTGCTGGTCGACCAGTTCACTAAGGACAGCTGCGTGCGTATCATTGTTAAGGATACCGGCGTCGGCATACCCGCTCAGGATATCGACCGCATAAAGGAAAAATTTTATAAGGCAAATAAGGCCGTAAGGGGCTCGGGAATAGGTCTTGCGGTTGCCGATGAGATAATAAAGCAGCACGGAGGGCTTTTGTTTATTGAAAGCACAGAGGGAGTGGGCACTACCGTGACCATAGTGCTGCCACTTGACGAAAATGCCGAAAAGGCGGAAGAAACCGAGAACCGCACCGAGCCGGAGGGAGATATTAATGGCTAAATACACATCTATCGGCGGGCAGGCGCTTATCGAGGGCATTATGATGAAGAGTCCTGAAAAAACCGCGCTCGCCGTAAGAACGCCCGACAAATCTATCGATATTACATATCTCAGTCAAAAGGGTGTAAGGCAGCGCTACAGGATTTTACGCCTGCCGCTGCTGAGAGGAGTCGCCGGTTTTGTGGAATCGATGATACAGGGCTATAAGGCGATGATGCTTTCGGCGGACAAATCCGGCTTTGCCGATATTGAGGAAGAAACACCTGAAAAAGAGGACGCAAGCGATCCTCAAAGTGAAGAAAAGAAACCGGAAAAGGGAAAAAAAAGAGAAGAAAAAAAAGAGAACGGCGCGCTTATGAGCATAGTAATGGTCATTGCGACGGTGCTCGGCGTGGCGCTCGCTGTGGTGCTTTTTATGCTGCTGCCGCGTTTGGTGGTATCGGGTCTGCGCCTGCTTTTCGGAACGGATTTTTCGCCTGTGGTCCGCTCAAGCATAGAGCAGCTTTTAAAGCTTGCCATCTTTGTCTGCTATGTCTGGCTTGTCTCGTATATGAAGGATATAAAGCGGGTATTTATGTACCACGGGGCTGAGCACAAGACGATTTTCTGCTATGAAAAGGGGCTTGAGCTCACTGTTGAAAACGTACGTATACAGCGGCGCTTTCACCCTCGGTGCGGTACATCGTTTATGATACTGATGATACTGATAAGTATTATTTTTTCCACCGTCGTGCAGATGATTTTCCCGAGCGTATACAATGTCGCGTGGCTGTGGGTGGTAATAAAGATACTGCTTATTCCGCTGGTCTGCGGCGCCGGCTTCGAGGTG
>USHL01000251.1 GCA_900554525.1 uncultured Oscillospiraceae bacterium
GCAACAACTCATCAACTCGCGTCTCAGTATCTACACCGAAATATTTGGGAATTGATTTTTCTTTTTCTAAATCTAATGCCACCTCCCTCCATTTATTATTTTTTTCCTTAGTTTTAAAATTTACACAAGACATAATTAATTGCTCCTTTCATTATATTATTTTTTAAATTAAAATGTCTTTTGTTTTCGAAATCGGCGTCCCGATCTCTTACAGCTGCAAGTATAGATTAACATCCAAACCAGACAGGTAATGTCCGGTTTAGAAAAATAAATGAAAAAAATTTATATTTTTTCCGTATAGTCAAGTGAAATCCAACCAGCGCCGGATTTAAGCTTTCCCCATTTTGAGGCTCCGGTGCCGCTGCTTTCGGCAATAATGGTATAAACGCCGCGGTCTGTAATACTGCCGGTCTTTTCGGTATCTGTTCCCGCGCCTTTTCTGATATTAAGCGCATCCGCTGTCACTTTGACGAGATAGCAGCACTCCGTATCGCTTTCATACCCTGAAATATTCCGACCGGCAGCCTTTACCACCGTCAGGTATTTCCTGTGTATCGGACTGCATATTGAATTTGTGCCGGATTCGTTTTTATCTATAACAATCCTGTCGGTTTTTGAATTTCCCTTAACATACCAGCGCTGGCTAATGACCCAATCGGGAACAGTCTGCCCCGAATAATATAAGGCGCCGTCTGCAACAGCTACCAAATCTCCGTCACAGATTTCGAGCTCAACCGCTGTTTCCCGCTTTGCGGCGTTTTCTTCGCCGCCGATATCCGTATTATTTTTCAAAAGCTCAGATACCGCTTTTCTGAAATCATCCATCGTTTCCCCGAAATTTTTCATCCAGTGCTCGGGATCGCTATGGTTGCTTCCGAAGCCCTTTTGATAGGCTTCTTTATGACTTACAATCCGATCCGGAGTAATTCCATAGGTGCTGCAAAGCTGCGCCGCATATTCGGCAGCGGCGGAAAAGGCGGCTTTGTAATATTCTTTATCCTTCAGGTCATCCTCGCAGATTTCAAACTGAATATACGCGGGAGAATAATTATAGCTTCCCTTAGAGCCTTGTCCCACGCCCCAGCAGCAGATATTGAGCGGTAAAATTTCCGCGGCTCTGACATTTTTATTCTTGTCGTAACCTATGAAAGCATGCACGCAGACCTCTCTGCCGCCCGGTCTTGCCTGATTCCAGTGATTTCCGTACATATTTGCCCCAAGCTCTTCCGGGCAGTCCACATACCTTTTAAGATAAGGATTATTAGCGCCTGTTGAATGAACTACGATTCCCTTAGGCGTCATTTTTTGCGCCGCCTTATAGCACAAATTATTTACAGCGTATGCTTTTATAATATCCATTTTCAATCCTCCTTTTTTGCCTGAACAATAAGCTGATTCGCATAAACGCTTGCACCCGCCGCAAGAATACCCTGTGTCACCGAGTTAAACACAGCATAAGCCGCATCCTTAATTCCGAAAATATCGCTTGTGGCAATCACCCAAACGGCAGACAGCACAATCCCGATTATTCCTATAATAACAGGAATCCGTTTATCGGGAACCTTGCTTTTTTTAAGACCTATGCCGATAATATAAAGCACGGGAATAAGAATAAGCAATTCCGTTTTAATATAATCCTTATAATCCATTTATATCACCCCTTAATTAGCAGTCCGATAACCGTAGAAATAACCCCGCCTGACAATGCCGCGATTATTGCGGTTACAATTTGCTGCATTCGCATTCTCGGTACTGCTTCAATTTCGTCGATTTTCTTTTCGTGGCGAGCCAGATGCTCGTTCGTATGCTTAAGCTCGGTTGCAAGAGTTACTAAGGTTTCGTTCATAGTGCGGATCTCTGCCTGAACGGATTTAAGCTCGGAGATTTCATTTTCCAGCATAGCAAGCTTTTGCTCGTGATTTGCCAAAATAATATTGACATCCTCCATAAGACCTCTCCTTTCGTTATTTTTGCAGCTGCGGTTTTATTGTAGAACATAAACCTGACAACAGTTGTCCTAATTGAAATTTTTTATGTAAATTATTAAACTGCAGGTTTACTGTAATTAACAATTATTTTGTTGAGCGTTTCTATTTCTTGTGAATTTAAAGTAAGCTTTGCACCGCTGAAATAGGTCTCCCTTACTTTTTCAAGCAGTGCTATTTCATTATCACTCATATACATTTTGTCAACATTGAATCCGTCAACCACATAAACACCGCCATTGTATCTGCCTGTTTTAACATAAATCGGCAACATATCGCTTATTTCATCAATATCTCTTTGGATGGTTCGTACAGAGACATTAAACTCTTTAGAAAGGTTAATTATCGTTTCATGGCGGCGTCGACATAACAATTTTATGAGCTTTAAACGTCTTTCAGCTGTCCCTAAGCGAACCATCTCCTTCCCATGAAAACGCAATAATCAGTTGCGGAATTTGTTGGTGCTTGATATTAATTATTGAATTATGTTTTTATGAGCAATG
>USHL01000252.1 GCA_900554525.1 uncultured Oscillospiraceae bacterium
CGGTGCCCGGCAGCGCCAAAGAAATACTCAGTGTTTTTACGGCAATGGCAGCCGGCCTTGCCTGCGGCATAGGATATATCGGCATCGGAGCCATATTCGTGGTTATTCTCGCCTTGGTCAATATACTGTACAGCGTCAGCAGTTTTGGAGAATTTTCCCGTACAGAACGCGATTTAAAGATAACCATACCCGAAAATCTTAACTATTCGGAAGTATTCGACGATTTATTTGAAGAATACACTGCTTATCATTCCCTCAAACGCGTCAGAACGACAAATATGGGCAGTCTTTATCAGCTTTATTTTAAAGTAAAGCTTAAGGATATAAGCCTGGAAAAAGAATTTATTGACAAAATCAGATGCCGAAACGGTAATCTTGATATAATAAGTAATTACTGTGCCGGTACATCGGAGGAGCTGTGATTTTTATGAAAAAAATAACCGCAGTGGCCGCTCTGATTTTATCGGCCGCATTGCTGTTATCGGCCTGTGCCTCAAAAGACGGAGACAATAATACAATATCCGCACTCACGTCTTCGGGCGAAAAGGTATCGGACGATTCAGCCGCTGAGAATATGGATTTTACTTTCAGCGACAGCGACCGTGACGGCAGCTACGACGAAGCTTCGGCAACAGTAGTTTCCGACGATTCGGATACCGTAGAAATCCAAAACGCCGGAACTTATATAATCTCCGGAACTCACCGAACAATAAATGTAAACGCCGCCGATACCGAAAAAATACAAATTGTGCTGAAAAACGCCGAAATATCCAACGATTCGGGACCGGCGGTATTGATATCCTCGGCTGATAAGGTATTCATAACCGTACCTGAAAACAGCGAAAGCTCACTGTCAGACGGGACCTCATATTCCTCGGATTATGCGGATACCAACATAGACGGATCGGTTTTCAGCAAGGCCGACCTTACCTTGAACGGAGAAGGTATACTTAACATAAACGGAAATTACAAATGCGGAGCTGTTTCAAAGGATGATCTTGTGATATACGGACTTACTCTTAACATTACAAGCGTCGGCGCCGCACTTGAAGGAAAGGACTGTGTTAAATGCGCAGAAACGGTCATTTCCGTGAACGCCGTAGGGGACGGTATAAAATCGACAAATACCGAAGATACGTCACGCGGATATGTATATATAGAGTCAGGAAGCTACGATATAACTGCCGAAAACGACGGACTGCAGGCCGAAACCGTGATAAAGACAAACGGCGGCGAATTTAAAATACACACAGGCGGCGGCTCTGAAAATTCAAGTTCTGCATCAGACCGCTGGGGTATGTGGGGCGGCACAGCAAATACATCGTCTGAAAACAGCGCCAAAGGAGTAAAAGCCTCACAGCTCATTTTGATAGACGGCGGAAGCTTCAGTATAGATTCATCTGACGATTCTATACATTCAAACGGCAGTACCGAAATCAACGGAGGGAGCATCACACTTTCCTCCGGGGACGACGGTATCCACAGCGATGACCGCCTGATAATAAACGGCGGCAGCATAAAAGCGGAAAAAACATATGAAGGCCTGGAAGGCCAATCTGTAACTATAACCGGCGGTGAAATAGACATAACATCAAGCGATGACGGAATAAATTCCGCCGGAGGAAACGATTTTTCCTCCCTCGAAGGAAGGCCGGGCGCTAACACTTTTGCTACAGACTCCGACGCTTTTATAGAAATAAGCGGAGGATACACCTTAATAGACGCGGACGGCGACGGTCTTGACTCCAACGGCAGTATTACCGTTACCGGAGGGCTGCTGTTGGTCAGCGGCCCGTCAAACAGCGGCAACGGCGGCATGGATTATGCGTCTGAGGCCCTGATAAACGGAGGCGTCGCCATAATATGCAGCAGTGCGGGAATGGCGCAGGGCTTTTCCGATAATTCCGAGCAATGCTCTTTTATGTATACGCTGGATAAGACCGCCGATTCAGGCAGCTTTGCCGCAGTAAGCAGCAGCGACGGAACAGTAATAGCTTCTTTCCTGCCTTCAAAGCAATACGGCAGTGTGGTAGTAAGCACACCGCAACTGAAAAGCGGAGAGAGCTATACTCTCTCAATAGGAGGCACGGTCAGCGGCTGCGATAAAAACGGCTTTGCCGAGGATGGCGAAATCAGCGGCGCCGATGAAAGTTATGCGATTGAGATGACATCCCGCTCGGTTGTATACGGCGCCGCCGGAGGCATGGGCGGCGGAATGAACGGCGGATTCAACGGAGGCGCAGGCGGAGAAAGGCCCGCTGAACCTATACACAGATAATAAAAAACTCTTTTCAGATTTTAAAACAAGCCCTATTGCATTATAACTGCAATAGGGCTTGTTTTACGGCTGGAACGCCGCCGTTAAAAATCCAAAAAGAGTTATTTTTTCATTGAAATCGCTTTTTTAGCCTTTTCAACGATATTCACGGCACGCAGGCCGAATTCGTCAAGCAGTTTCTCGGCAGGACCCG
>USHL01000253.1 GCA_900554525.1 uncultured Oscillospiraceae bacterium
CCTACACGACGCTCTTCCGATCTGTTCAGCCTATATTTTCCTTTCTGATCTGTTTTTAAAAAATTATTTGACTGAATTTAATTTTTCCGTCATTTTAGTCGCCGCGCTTGCAAATTGGTTTTCGTAAGAAGCCAATTTTGCCGCAACCTGAGCCGGCGCCATATTTGCCACCTCCATAATATCCGATTCCTGAGCGGAGGTATAGCCGAAAGCGCATGAATCAAAGATATAAACGAGGCCCTCTTTTTTCGCCAAAGCCATTTGATCAAAATAAGCCTTTTCCATCGCACTGTTTAAAAATACATTTGCTCCGGCGTCCTTATAATATCCGTAATCAAGGAAATATCTGAGGAAATATGCCGCCGCCTGCGGATTCTTAGCACCCTTTGCAATGCCGTAGCAACGCACGTATGACGTCTGCTTGCACGCCTTGCCCTGGTAGCTGGTAGGCGTGGGAACAACGCTTATAATCGAGGGGTCTGTTTCTTGAAACCAACCGTTGTACTTACAGCCGTACGCGCTTTGGAAAAAAATTCCGATCGTTCCGCTTGAGAATTGGGCAAACCAGCGTGCCGGATCCCAAAGTCCGTTTTGAACATTGGTGGCGCAGTACTGATAAGCCGCTGCCGCTTTGGTTAAATTCTGAACAAACGTACGCGTCTTTGTATCGAAGGACATAAGCGGCGTACCCATAGACGCACTCATTACCATAGGTCTAACATATCCGCCGGTATTTTTGGTTGCCGCCACCTGTTCAAGGCACACACGCAGATTCTCATAGCTCCAGCTGCCGTTTTCGTAATAATCCTTGGGAGATGTGATACCGTATTTGCTGAAAAGCTGTGTGTTATAAAAACACATATTCAAATTGTACCAAACACTTTTCATACTGTTTACAAAGTAGGTATTATTCCCTAATGTTGTCATTTCGCTGACCTGGGGATCCCAGAAGCTGTCGCTTAAATCAATATAATTCTGAATCGGTTGTGCAATATCCAGGGCCGCAGGGAAAACATCATTGCAAATAATAACATCCGGTCCGGATTTTGCCGCTATCTGCTTAGATACCGTGCTGACATAAGCTTCCTGGTCATAAGCGACAACATTAACCTTGATTCCCGTTTTTTTCGTGAAAGCCGCAATCACCTTTTTGTATTCGCTGGCGCCCTCATCACCGAAATGGGCAAAGGTAAGGGTTGAGCCCCTAAGGCTTTTCGGAATATTCGCAAACGGGTCGTTCCCCGACATATTGACCGGCTCACTCTCTGAAGTGCTCCCCGTGCCGGAGCTTGCATTGCTCGCATTGCTCGAGGCGTCACTGCTCGTTTCTGAATCATTGCCGCTCTGGATTCCGTCACCTCTTTCATCGTCGAAATCAATCAGACCTACATTATCCGATTCTGTTTTTTTGTCCTTGTTACCGCAGGCGCCGAGCATTGTAAGCATACTCAGACAGCAAAGCAGTGACACTGTTTTCAAAAACCATTTTCTCATAAAATCATTCTCCTTTTTTATTTTATAACATTAGGTTTATCAACCTGTAATACCTACGCGATCAATGCTTTTCACAAACTTACGCTGCAGTACCAAATAAAGCCCCAAGGGAATTACAATATAAATCAGGCAGGCGCAAAAAACAATGCTCGGCGCTTCGGGCGTATTGTCAAGCCACATACCAAGCTGCTGCAGGCTTTGCTCCATATTGGCAAGCGAAACCGAAAGCGGAATTTTTTCCGAAAGGAAGCAGAGCTGCGCAAGATAGGTTTCATTCCAGTGCCATATAAATGACAAAACCGTGACCGTTACAATCACAACCGAAGAAGACGGCAGAGCGATGCTCAAAAAGGTTCGTACCGGTCCCGCGCCGTCAACATAGGCGGCGTCCTCCAGTTCTCTCGGAAGGCCGCTGAAAAACTGAATGTAAATATAAATTATCATACCCGAGCGCACACCGACAGCAAACAGCGACGGCAGCCAATAACACCAATCCGTGTTGAAAATATTCAGCCTTAAATCAATGCCTGTCGCCTTATTAAATAAGCCGAAAATGCCTAAAATATCCAAACTCCTGTAGTTTACCGATAACGACATACCGTACATGGAAAGCGGTATCATAAGCGACAGAACAAGAAAAAACATTGCCACCTTTTTACCCTTAAAGTTAAATCTTGCAAAGCCGTAAGCCGCCACCGAACAGGAAATAACCTCTATAGCCGCCGAAACTATTTGCAGACTTAATGTCCTGAGAATGGAAGTTTTAAAATTCAAAAGCTCCGCCGCCACCGAAAACCACTCGTGTGTTATATACTGCGGAAACCAGATAAAGCTGACATCCTGCAATGCCCGTTCGCCCTTTATTGCCGTGCTTACCATATAAAACAGCGGATACAGAACAATATAACCCACAACTAAAAGCATATAATAGCGGAATACTCTGCCGATAACGGAATTAATTGCTTTTTTTGT
>USHL01000254.1 GCA_900554525.1 uncultured Oscillospiraceae bacterium
GAATATCCCGAAACGTTATTCTTTGTAACATTTTTAAAATCCAGATACATATTGCCATAACTTAAATAATATCCGTATCCCTGTACTCCGGCGTCATCACTGACTCCAATAAGCTGTCCTGCAAGATTACTGTCAAACCCTTGTCCGCTTTTCAGTTTCTCTTTCAGTTGTGCCATAACCTTGCCGTTCTGACCTTTTGATTCAATATTACCGCCGTTATATTCCGGTCGGCTGTCTGAAGGACCGCCGGACCAAAGCGACTTTTCATTCAACTGAATTCGCTCTGTCTGAACACCGCCAAACACACTGGCTCCAATCGCGCTGTTTCCAAGCGGAAGAGCCCACTGCTCCCACCCCGTATACGAATTGGGCGCCTCTTCATCATACCACAAACGCAAAGCATTTCCCTCCGTTTCCTGTGTCTGTGCCAAAGCAACGTTATCCTCGGCCGCTACAGAGAAAGGAGCTGCCGATACAACAGTCGCCATCGCAAGTGCGACAGATAACGCTTTCCCGCCTGCTTTTGAAAGCTTCCTTTTCATCTTTTTCCTCCTTTAAATTCGCACAGAAGTACAGCCATAAATAAATTAAGCCGAATACTCCGATGCTACGTTGTACTGTTTATCATATCACACTTTTATTATATTTTGTTATATTTTTATGATTTAAAATAGTAAGTTTTTTATATTTTCGCTTTTTTACACATAAATTCAAGGATAGCCGCAGCCATTTTTTGTATATATAGTCTATACCGCGTCTATCCTTTTCTCTTTTTACGTTATATTTACCTTATACACAGGTCGATTTTCTCCGATCTGTCACCTGCAGTTCTTCCGATAGGTGATTTCCAGTCCTTTCAAAACAAGATCATCGTCTCGAATAATCTTTCTTCTGCAATGAGGAATGATTTTTTCCGCCACTCCCCCTGTCGCAACTACCGTTACATCGCCGTCCACTTCTTCTGACAGTCGATCGATCAACCCGTCGATCGCCGCAGCGCTGCTGTAAACGATACCGCTTTTCATACAGTCCACCGTATTTTTTCCTATAATATGCCCCGGTTCTTCCAGACTGATCCCGCCAAGCTGAGACGCATTGGCTGTAAGGGAATCAAGAGAAACTCCGATCCCCGGATAAATCATGCCGCCGATATAGTTTCGGTTTTTATCTATAACACAAACCGTGTTTGCCGTACCCATATCAAAAATAAGAAGAGGCGTCGGATATTCCGCAATCCCTGCCACCGCTCCGACAACAAGGTCGCTGCCAAGCTGCGCCGGATTGTCGATCCTGATATTTAATCCGGTCTTGATCCCCGCGCCTACGATAAGGACTTCCTTTTTTAAAATCTTTTCAACCGCAGCTTTTACAACCATCGTAATCTGCGGAACAACCGACGAAATGATACCGCCTTCTAAATCTGCCTTTTTAATATGGTAGATGTCGAGTACGTTTTTAATATCGATCGCATACTCCAGTTCCGTCTTTGTCTTAACAGTTGAAATCCGTTCTACGAACACGCATTTTGAGCCGTCAATGCAGCCGAGCACGGTGTTTGTATTTCCGATATTAATAGCCAATATCATTTCTAAAACCAAGCCTTTCTCTTACATTCTTTTTCAAAAGCGCTCTTCCGATACATAAAGTCAGCACACCTGCCACGATTGCTTCCGGAACGCCGTTTATCCCGATAATAGAAAGAATAAATGTGTATACGCCCGATACCGCCACATTATTTGCCGATGCATATGCTTCCCTGAAAAACAGAAAAATCAGATTCATAACAAGCAGCGTATTTGTCATTGCGCCCGCCACGCCTGCAGTCACAAGTCCAATGCTTGACACACCGGTCTTTTTTGTTTTTTCATTTGAAAAACGAATGATAAGCTTATATACATAATACGGTATAATTCCCACAAGTATGCGGGGAAGAAAACAGATAATCACACTTCCCCATCCGCCGCTTACGCCTGCAATACTGTAAAACGGAGTAAATACAAACGATGTCGGTGTCGGATTCATCGTATTGTTAATAAAACTTGTCAATCCAAAAAGGAATCCTAAAGCTCCGCCTTTTTTCGGTCCCATCAAAAGCGAAGCGATAATAACCGGGATATGTATGATCGTCGCACGGGTAAATCCAAGCGGGATATATCCGAGGAAAGGGGTAAAAGCCATCACACATATGACAGCTCCGAATATTGCCACCTGAACCATACTCATTGTACTGAATTTACTTGACGAGCGCTGTTTCCCCGACGTCTGCCGATCTTTGCTCGCGGTCTTTAGATCCGCTGCATACTGATCTGAGCCGTATACTTCTGCCGTATTCATTTCTTCCGCACATGATACTGTGCTGTTTTCTGTTACTGTTTTGTTTTCCATGTCTGCCTCCTTGTTATCATTCCCTTTCGGGATACAATACATTTGCTTTTTGTCTGCTTCTTATCGTTCCCTTTCGGG
>USHL01000255.1 GCA_900554525.1 uncultured Oscillospiraceae bacterium
TTAAAATATTAATGTAAATCAAAATATTATTTTAATTTTTGTTAGAGGTCAATTGAATTGAAATGATTGCGGCATCTCTCTAAACCAGATTTTCCGAAAATATTGACCTTAATTTAATAAGTGATACAAGCCAAGCGAAAGTCAGCGCAAAAAGCTTAAAGCAGATATTATTTCTACCTCAAACCAATTCGGTTTGTCCGTTTTAAACCGTGACGATTTGCGCAGCCACCGCGATTTTAACAGTTATTATTATAAGTAGAATGATTACTATTGTGAGCAGAAATATTTAACTATTTTATACCTTGCCGAATAATTTATCAAAAAAATAAATGTTCATAAGATGCTTTTCTTGCGCCTTATATATACATAGTCTTAATATATTATGAAAAACCTCCCCTCGAAATAAAAAAAATAACAGCAATTATAAAAAAATAATCGCTGTCGCTTTTCGTATTGAGGGTAATATTTCGGATTGTCCCGGGAATCACTTAGGAATATGCAGTTTTACATATGCTCCAACCACAACTTTTTCGATAGCACCTGACTTTATCATATTATCTACCGTAAGTGACAGCTTTGCGGTGATCCCCTTATAACCCATTGCCTTAGCCAACTCATTTAATGACATCTTTTTATTGCTTAATGCATTTATGATTCTTTGGCGATACTCCAAATCCTTTGGTTTGTTTTCTTTTTCCGGCAAAAAATACGGGTGAACAGAAAGTGTCACCGTCAGATAATTTCTGTCATCGTCCATTTCGAATTCTGGATATGCCGATCCGTTATCGTGCAGTGCATTAAGCACTGTCGGATAACCGGTATTGCGTCCCTCAATAAGATGAAGTTCCTTTAAAAAATCTCCTATTCGCCTGTTTCGGTATATAGGCGAAGTTATATCATATTCCGAAATCTTTTTATCCGAAATACTTCTGTCAAATCCCGGAAAACTCGTTATTGAAATACTCTGCGGAGTAATTCTCACAGTAATAGGCTCATTTATCTGATATGAACGATGATAAACGGCATTGGAAAGTAATTCTTCAACCGCCGCATATGGGTAATTATATATTTTTACAGACTCGGCTTTATTGGCGTCTTTAACTATTGCCTCTTTCAAAATATAGTTTTTAATGTATGCCAAAGCGTCCTTTAGCTGCCTTTGTATCGGTCCTGTGAATACCTTTTCCACCATATTAGTACCGGTCGGATCAGGAATATCAACAACCTCAATCCGCGCATAACGGAAGTACCGTTCGGGCTGCTCCGAAAACATTAATATTCCGACATTCAACGGTTTAATATTTTCAACCGGACCAGATAAGAGCTGCATATCTTTTGCAATTTTCAAGGCGTCTTCTTTAAGCGATATTTCATATAGACTGCTGCCTATCTCCTTTAGATGCTGCCGCATAAGACCGATATCTAAATCTGACACATCCGCCGCAAGGTTCGCACGGTCATCAAACGGAATATCTGATGAAACATAAAACAATTGCTTTTCTTCTTCCGAAGAGGCAACAATTGTGCTGCTGAATTTCCTGATATAATAAAGCTTATTGGATTTTTCCGTAAACACATCCTTTGACGCTTTATACGGTCTCCCATATCCGCCTGTAATCCAAATAACAATAATATATGCACCCTGAAACAGAATCGGTTCGACCACCGGATTATATAGCGGCTCAATACAATGGCAAAATCCTATAAGCTCCTTTAAAATTCCGTCTATTCTCTCTCGCTTTATTCCTTTAACAGGAAATACGGGACTTCCGTTTTCTTCCTCTACACCGATAAAGATATATCCTCCGCCGACATTATCTATATCATTTGCAAAGGCGCATATACTGTGGATTATCGGGTTAGGATTCCAGTCACTCTTAAATTCTATGCGTGTTGATTCAACAACTCTCTGATTTATTAAATCATCTATATTGATTGGAATAGCCATACCTTCACCTCCGTAAGTTTCCTTACTGCCATTATAACGCGGAACATCCGATATGTCAATACTTTCGACAAAACAACATCGAAACTTTCGATGTTGTAAGCATCTAAAGTATCGAAAGTCCTTTGCAGCATAATTTTTTATACTTCATTCTTAATCACAAAATCATCCTCTGTATCCAAACGGTAAAGCTGCCTTGAAACCATTAGCTATTCATATTTATTTGTCAATTTTTTCCATTTAAATTTTAAGATCTGCATTTTTTAATTTTATTACCTGAAGATTTTATTAGTATTACTAAATGTATATTTGTTTGCTTAACTTATTCCGCTTTAATTTTAATTTCAAAGTCATCAAAAGGATCTATATGCCTTTTTATATTTTCTCTTAAATTCGGCAAACATTCAACAACACTTAAATTAAGCAGCTGCATTAAATCTCTATCCAAATATTTTACTTCAATTTCTTCTTCCGAATCGGTTATTGT
>USHL01000256.1 GCA_900554525.1 uncultured Oscillospiraceae bacterium
ATTTTTACATATCTGACCTTATGTGACCTTATAGTCAGTTTTTCCGTTATTTTGTACCGAAAATACGGTCGCCCGCATCGCCGAGACCCGGGACTATATAACAGTGCTCGTTTAAGCAGTCGTCAAGTCCCGCGCAGTAGACCGGAACATCAGGGTGCGCCGAGGTAAAGGCTTCTACGCCTTCGGGAGCGGCGATAATACACATGAATTTAATGCGCTTCGGATTGAATTCTTTGATTTTTGCAACGGCGTCTATCGCGCTGCCGCCGGTGGCCAGCATCGGGTCGAGCACAAAAACATCGCGTTCATTAAGATCCGAGGGCAGCTTACAGTAATAATCGACCGGCTTATGGGTTACCGGGTCGCGGTACATGCCTATATGACCGACACGTGCGGCGGGGATAAGGCTGAGCACACCGTCTACCATACCGAGACCTGCACGCAGTATCGGCACAAACGCCATTTTGCGTCCGGCGAGGGTCTTGGTCTTGGCCACGGTTATCGGTGTCTTTGTTTCGGTTTCGGTGAGGGGAAGATCCCTTGTTGATTCGTAGCACATAAGCATTGCGATTTCGCTTACCAGCTCGCGGAACTGCTTGCAGCCGGTATTTTCGTCCCGCAGTATAGAAAGCTTGTGCTGAATCAGCGGATGATCCATAATAAATACATTGTCTTTCATTTTAATTGCCTCCGTTTTCTATATCTGTGATTTTATTTATCCTGTTCTGATGGCGTCCGCCCTCAAATTCGGTGCCGACAAAAAGGTCGGCAAGCTCGAGCGCCGTGCCGACGCCTATTACACGCCCGCCGAGGCAGAGAATATTGGCGTCGTTGTGCAGACGGGTATATTTTGCCGAATAGTGGTCGCTGCAGGCGGCGGCGCGTATGCCTTTAACTTTATTCGCTGCCATCGACATTCCTATGCCTGTTCCGCAGACAAGAATGCCGAGATCATTTTCCTTTTTTGCTACGCTTTTTGCAACCTTAAGTGCAATATCCGGGTAATCTACCGGAGCGTTTTCATATATTCCGAAGTCACATATCTCGAAGCCTTGGCTTTTAAGGTGTTCCGCTATGGCATTTTTATGCTCAAACCCGCCATGATCACAGCCTATTGCAATTTTCATTTTGATCCCTCTTGTTTCTTTTTTAATTCTCTTTCTGCCTGCGGAAGACGCAAGTAGACCGGAAGCAGTTTTTCAGGCGCCACTGCGCCGCCGCTGCCGAAAATTCCGAGCGCGGCAAGACCTACTCCCTCGGCGCGCTGATACCGCCTTGACGCCGGAGCCGCAGATACTCCGCTTATATTTTCGGCGAACGGTAAAAATACTTCTGTACCGTCGCCGACTATTATAACACGTTTGCCGGAGTTTTGCGATATTTTTTTGAGCTCGTCGGCTAAATCCCCGCATAAAAGCGCACGGTCTTCGCAAAGCCGCGTTATTTTGCCGCTTTCAATATCAAAAAGCGCGTTGTAAACTTGATTGCAGCGGGCGTCCATTACAGCGCAGACCACACAGTCGGTATCATAACAGTTATACGCCATCGCAAGCAGGGTTGAAACGCCGGCACAGGGCAGACCTTTTGCGGCGGCAAGTCCTTTAACGGCGCTGATGCCTATTCTTATACCGGTAAATGATCCGGGACCGCTGCTTAAGGCGATTCCCTCAATTTCGTCAAAAGATACAAGAGCGGATTTTAAGAGGCTTTCCGTCATCGGCATAAGGGTTTGCGAATGGGTGAGCTTAACGTTTATAAATGCCGATGCTATAAGTTTTTCACCGTCAAAAACCGCGGCCGACGCGGGGCCTGCCGAGCAGTCAAGCGCGAGTATTTTCATGTATTTTCCTCCTTGATGCCGGTATTGTCCGCCGGAGCGGTACGGCTACAGAGTTTGAGACTGTCGGGAAGAATAGTGATCGCGCGGCGGTCAGTGCCTAAAGCTTCAAACTGTACCGTAATCGAATCAGCCGGAAGAGCAGCTTCAATGTTTTCGCTCCATTCGGCGGCTATGACGCCGCCTGACTCTGCGTAATCAAAAAAACCGGTAGAATATAAATCCTCCCAGCCGGAGACGCGGTACATATCAAAGTGATAAAGCGGAAGTCTGCCGCCGATATATTCGTTTACCAGCGCAAAGGTGGGCGAGGTTACGTCGCCGTTGAAGCCGAGCCCGCGTGCAAGACCGCGGGTAAAGCAGGTTTTTCCCATTCCGAGCCCGCCGCGGTATGCGACAACTTCGCCGCCGGATAATGCGCCGGCAAGCATTTCACCGAGCTTTTCGGTTTCCGAAGGTGAATTTGAAATAAATTTCATAAGGGCATTCCTTTAAAATATTTTTTACATTATATCACATTTTTTTTATTTATAAAAGAGTTACTTGCATATTTCCACAAAATA
>USHL01000257.1 GCA_900554525.1 uncultured Oscillospiraceae bacterium
CGGCATTTTCAGGTTCTTCTGTTAAACTGCAGCCAAGCTGCGAGAGCATACCTTTAAGCCTTTCCGAATCGCTGACATTCTGCTGACAGCCGAAAGTAATTACACACGCCGCGGCAGAACGGCCGTACACTTCCGAAAGCTTTGCGGCAGCCGCACTGTTATATTCCGAAACGTCAAAATTACCGCCGGCACTGCGAAGGTCATGAGACAAAGCCAAAACTCCTTATAATAATAATAATCAATTAATTATACTACAATAAAAGTATTATTTCAAGCCTTGCAGTTCAAATAAAATAAATAACGCCCGCGGGAATACACCCACGGGCGAAATCTCAGTTATCCTTCTTTTCGTATTTGGCAACCACTTTTTTAATGCGGTCGACCGGGTCAAGCAGGCTGCTGATAGAATTATCGTAATTAAGTGTCTCGACCAGAAGCGCTATGTACTTAGACATATTTACGCTTGTATACCATTCACGCTCTAAAAGCTCTTTTGGTTGATAAATAAGATTTGTCGTGAAAATACGGTCTATTTTACCTTCCCTGTAATATTGGTCAAATTTTTCAAAGCCCTCTACAAAAAGGCCGAAGGTTGCAAAAACAAATATTCTTCCCGCTCCCTTTTCCTTAAGCTTTGCGGCTATATCCAGCATTGATTCGCCTGAGGATATCATATCATCCACCAGTATAAGATCCTTGCCGGTGATATCGTTGCCGAGGAATTCATGAGCTTCTATCGGATTTCTTCCGTTTATCACCACCGAATAATTACGGCGCTTATAAAACATACCGAGCTCCAGCCCGAGCACCGATGAATAATATATGCAGCGGCCCATACCGCCCTCATCGGGAGAAACTATCATAGTATGCTCACGGTCAAGCTTTATATCGTCGACCGTTCTGAGGAGTGCCTTGATCATCTGATAAGCCGCCTGAACGTTATCAAAGCCGTCAAGCGGAATGGCGTTGTTTACGCGCGGGTCATGTGCGTCAAAGGTGACGATGTTCTTAACACCCATAGCCACAAGCTCCTGCAAAGCCATGGCGCAGTCCATAGATTCGCGCGAGGTTCTTCTGTGCTGCCTTCCCTCGTAAAGCATAGGCATAATAACGGTGATTCTCCGTGCCTTGCCGCCGAGTGCTGCGATTATGCGTTTCAAATCCTGATAGTGGTCGTCGGGACTCATCGGAACCGTTTGTCCGTACATTTTATAGGTCACGCTGTAATTGAAGCAATCGCAAAGGATATAAGCGTCGAGCCCTCTCGCCGTATGCTTTAAGACCGCCTTTGCTTCTCCGGTGCCGAAACGCGGGCAGTTTGCCGAAACCACAAAGGATTCATCCTCAGGTACCGAACGCCACTGTTTCAGATAATAGTCGACCTGCGAAGCAATATCCTCACAGCCGCGCATGCTTATAAGCGCTAAGTCACCGAAAGGGGTATGCTTAAAATCCACATTTGCCATAATCAAAACCCTCCGTATAAATTCTATATATATAATACCACAAAATATTCGACACAAAAAGTCTTTTTAACAAAAAAATATACATAATATTTTGTCCACGGTTTTAGACGAATTTTATGATATACAAACAAATTGTTGAAGATAGAAGCCCGACGAGGTATAATATAATCATCAAAACTAAAGGCGGTATGAAAATGAAAATTATGTTTTACGGAGCGGCACACGAGGTCACCGGCTCCTGCACACTGCTCGAAGCCTGCGGAAAAACCATAATGGTCGACTGCGGGATGGAACAGGGCGCAGATATTTACGAAAATTCAGATCTGCCGGTGCTGCCGGCAGACGTGGATTATATACTCCTCACCCACGCACACATAGATCATTCGGGTAAAATACCGGCGATGACTTCAGGCGGCTTCAGAGGCGATATTTACACCACCTCCGCAACCGCGCGTTTATGCGAGATAATGCTTCTCGATTCGGCGCATATACAGGAATTTGAGGCGCAGTGGCGCAACCGCAAGGCCAAGCGCTCAGGCGATAAGCTTTATTCCCCCCTCTATACCTCCGAAGATGTTCTGAAAGCCATTGATGCAGCCGCTGCCATAGGCATTCCCAACATCAAAATCAACTGTGTTCCCGTGCAGGGATCAAACACCGAAGACATTCCTGGGATTGCCGCTTTTGCCAAAAATTATCCCTTCCATGTCCGGTTTATCGAATTGATGCCCATCGGTCTCGGAAAGGATTATCAGTCGGTTCCCGAATCCGATATCCGCCGGATCCTTGAAACTGCTTACGGATCTTTACTGCCTGCAGAAGGCACTTTCGGCAATGGCCCGGCCCATTACAGCCATATTGACGGTTTCAGGGGGCATATCGGTTTCATCAGTGCCATGAGCCACATGTTCTGTGAACAATGCAACCGCATCC
>USHL01000258.1 GCA_900554525.1 uncultured Oscillospiraceae bacterium
TTAAACCCTGCTGTAGATCCATTGGCAATTTCCTTGAATTTTCACATCACCACTGATGAGCCGAGCGAGGAGCTTATCGCCGAAAAAATGGAGCTGCCGGTTGAGCGGGTGCGTGAGATTATGCGTGTGGCGCAGGAGCCTGTTTCTATGGAGACGCCGATAGGTCCGGAGGAGGACTCGCGGCTGATGGACTTTATACGTGATGAAGAGGCGCTTGCCCCCGATGAGGCGGCACTCAAGACCATCACCAACGAGGATATAGACGGCGTTCTGAGAACGCTGACCCCGCGCGAGGAAGCGGTTATACGTCTGCGTTTCGGGCTTCAGGACGGCAGATGCCATACTCTGGAAGAGGTTGGTACCGAGTTCAATGTGACCCGCGAGCGCATACGTCAGATAGAGGCAAAGGCGCTCAGAAAGCTGCGCCATCCCGTGCGCAGCAATAAATTCAAGGAAAGATGACCCGGCCGTTAATGCGGCCGGACATTCCTGAGCTATTTACATAAAAGGAGCATAAACATCGTGCAGATTTCATATAAAACTAAGGGAGTTTGTTCCAGAAGTATTCTTATTGACCTTGACGGAGATATTATAAAAAGCGTTCGTTTCGAGGGCGGCTGCAGCGGCAACACGCAGGGCGTGGCGGCACTGGCAGAGGGCCTTCGGATCGATGAGGTCATAGAAAAGCTGAAGCCGATAAAGTGCGGCTTCAAAAACACCTCCTGTCCGGCGCAGCTTGCAAGGGCGCTGGAGGAATATAAAGCCGCAAAGGGTGAATGACTTGTATTCGGATAACGATATCAAAATCGCGGGGGATAAGCCCTCGCTTGAAATAAATAAACGCAGGGAGGAAAAGACTCCCGCTAAAGAGCTGAGCCGGAAAGAGCTCGGAAATGCACGAGAGCTCGGCAGACGTATAGCGCTTAAATTTATTAAGGACGCAGAAGAATCGGCGCCGTCTGATGAATCGGCAGATTATGATATGGTGCTTCAGCGCAGGCTGCTGTTTTCCTTTACCGCGACCGTGGGCTTTGAGCAGTACTGCTCGGACGACGCGCTGTGCGGCGTAGCCCAGAAGAGCTTTATTGACACTCTTAAAAAGCACAGCGCCGAGCTTTATAAATCCTCGAGCGATACCGGCGCGTTTTCTTTCTATTATCTGGCCTACCGCCGCGGCAGTGAGATCGACCGCCGTATAGGCCAGACCTTTGCGATGCTCTGCTCGCATGACGGCGACCCGGTTTATCAGGAGCTGGGAGAAGCGCTTTACTGCTGGTTTCTGTCGGCAGTCAGAAAAAACGCGGCAGACCTTAATCTGATTTGACATAAAAGACCTTTTCATTTCATATTTTGAAGTGAAAGGGTCTTTTTTTGCCCTGAGAAAAGCTGCTGAAAATGTATATTACAATGCGGCGGAACGGAGATAAAATATGCCAACGATTTATTTGAGCCCGTCTACACAGGAATTTAATCCGTACAGCGGCGGAGGAAATGAAGAATATTATATGAATCTCATTGCCGACGCGATGGAGCCGTATCTTGCGGCGAGCGGCATACAGTTCGTAAGAAACACGCCTGAAATGACAGCGGCTTCGTCTATTGCCGCTTCCAATTCCGGAAATTTCGATCTGCACCTCGCGCTTCATTCAAACGCGACCGGCAGCGGACTGGGAAATGTCAGAGGAACCGATATATACTATTATCCGACCAGTACTTCCGGCAAGAGGTTTGCCGATATTGCGGCGAATAATTTACAAATGATATACCCTCTGCCGGACAAGGTGCGTACGGTGCCTACTACTTCTCTCGGCGAGGTGGCAAAAGTAAAGGCGCCGGCTGTTCTTATTGAGCTTGCCTATCACGACAATCCGCAGGATGCCGAATGGATACGCAATAATATTCAGAATATTGCTCAGAATCTTGTGCTTTCGCTTACCGAGTATTTCGGTATACCGTTTAATATGCCGCAGCCGATACAGGTGGCCACGGTCGCTACTATGGGCTCAAATCTGAATATACGTTCAAATCCTTCGCTTGAAGCGCCTATAATCGGAAAGATACCAAACGGTTCGGAAATAGTTATTTACTCAAGACTGCCGGACTGGGATCTTGTGGGCTATAACAATATGACCGGTTATGTCAGCAGCCGTTATGTGCTTGTATAGATTGAATCCCCTTACACATAAGTAAGGGGATTTTAAATTTAGTTGACAGATGCCGTAATCTTGTTGTATTATTATGGTATATTTTTAGGGGAAGTTAAAATCATGGGGGAATAATAATGGGGAAGTGGATAACCTGTAAAAAATGCGGCCATGAATATTATAACAGCTTAAGCCGCTGTCCGGAATGCAGCAGCAGAAGATCGGAAGAGCGTCG
>USHL01000259.1 GCA_900554525.1 uncultured Oscillospiraceae bacterium
CCGCAGAGCTTATTTTACCTCGGGGGTGAAGCCCAGGTCCTCAAGCTCTGAAACGGCGGTGGCGAGGCAGTGATCGCAGCCGTCTACCGTGACGGTTTTATCCTCAAGAGACACCGAGAATTTTAATCCGGCGGCGGTCAGCGCCTTTTCGATGCGTTTTACGCAGGCGTCGCAATGCATGTCGGGTACTGAAATTTTTCTTTCCATAGCTATTACTCCTTATTTCATCAATTTTTGAAGGGCCGTGGTCAGTTCGTCGATGACCGAATCGTCGCCCTTTCTTATATTTTCAGCCACACATGTGTGAATGTGATTTGAAAGCAGCTCGCGGTTGAAGGCGTTCAGCGCGGCCTGAACGGCAGATACCTGCATAAGTATATCTGTACAGTAAGCTTCGTTTTCCACCATGCTTTTAATTCCGCGCACCTGACCCTCGATGCGGTTCAGGCGGTTTATAAGGCTTTTGTATTCCTTTTCTCCGCGGTGCTTGTGCTTCATTGTGCAGTTACATTCGCTCATAGCTTTTTACTCCTTAATCTAAGTGCGTTTCCAACCACGAAAACAGAGCTTAACGACATCGCGAGTCCCGCTATCATCGGGCTTAAAAGCGGACCGCCGAAAGCATAGAGCAGACCCGCGGCAACCGGGATGCAGACGGTATTATAGCAGAACGCCCAGAAAAGATTTTCCTTTATATTGGTGATGGTAAGGCGGCTTAAGCGTATTGCGCGCGGTACGTCGCAGGGGTCGTTTTTCATCAGGACGATGTCGGCGGACTCTATGGCGATATCGCTGCCGTTTCCTATGGCGCAGCCTATATCGGCTTCGGTAAGGGCGGGGGCGTCGTTTATGCCGTCGCCTATCATCATAACGGTGCCGTATTTTTGCCGTATATCGGAGACTATGCGGGCTTTTTCCTCGGGAAGCACCTCGGAATACACCTCGTCCGCTCCGAGCTGAGAGCCGATATGCTCGGCGCAGAGCTTATTGTCGCCCGAGAGTATTACCGTTCTGACCCCTAATTTTTTAAGCCTTGCAAAAGCCTCGGCAGAGGTGGGCTTAAGCTCGTCGGAAATGGCGATTACACCTATACAAGCCCCGTCAGCGGCGAGATATATCAGCGATTTGCCCTGTGAAGAAAGCTCTTCGCCTTCAGCCGCGTATCCGGAAGCATCTGTTCCGTTTTCTTCTAAAAATGCCTTCTTGCCGAGCAGGACAGCTTTTCCGTTAACCCGGCATTTGATACCCTTGCCGGCGATGTTTTCAAATTCCTCGGGTCGGGAAGATATTTCTATGCCGTTTTGCCCGGCGCAGGCTTTAACAGCCAGCGCGAGAGGGTGGTCGGAAGCCGATTCCGCCGCCGCGGCGAGTCGTATAAGTTCTTTTTTGTCATCTGAGATTATGTCGGTAACGACCGCTTTTCCTACGGTTACCGTTCCGGTTTTGTCGAATACCGCCGCCTTTACCGTATGGGTTATTTCGAGTATTTCACCGTTGCGTATCAATATGCCGTTGGAAGCGCCGAGACCCGTGCCGACCATCACGGCCGTCGGAGTGGCAAGACCCAGCGCACATGGGCAGGCGATGACCAATACCCCGGTGAATAGCTTAAGGGCAAAGGAGATATCCTTGCCGGCTATAAGCCAGACCGCGGCGGCAAGCACCGCTATGGCGATGACGGCAGGAACGAATATTCCCGCGACCTTGTCGGCAGTTTTGGAGATAGGAGCTTTTTTGTTTTGGGCGTCCTCGACGAATTTTATGATTTTGGCAAGCGCCGTGTCGCCGCCCACCTTGGTGACCTTTACATAAAGCAGACCGTTGAGGTTTATGCTGCCGCCGATTACGGTACTGCCGGCCGCTTTTTCGACAGGAAGGCTTTCGCCGGTGAGCATTGATTCGTCGACGCCGCCGCTGCCGCCGGTCACCGTGCCGTCGAGCGGGATTTTGGCGCCCGGCTTTATTACGAGCGTCTCGCCGATCTGCACCTGCTCGGTAGGTACCGTCAATTCCTTACCCTCGCGTAAGATTACGGCGGTATCGGGTGAAAGCTCGATGAGCTTTTCTATCGCAGAGGCGGTCTTGCGCTTGCTGCGTTCCTCAAGGTGCTTGCCGAGCATCACAAGGGTTATAACCACCGCAACGCTTTCATAATAGAGACTGTGCACCGCGTGACGGTCGTAGTGTATCATATATGTCATAACCACACTGTAAATAAATGAGGCTCCGGCGCCCACCGCGACCAGTGAGTCCATATTCGGATGACCGCGAAAAAGCAGGGGGATGCCCTTGGTAAAAAATCTTCTCCCAAAAAAGAGCACCGGTACGGTCAGCAAAAGCTGTGTGAAGGCAAAATTTTCAGGCGCCGAGTTTAGAT
>USHL01000260.1 GCA_900554525.1 uncultured Oscillospiraceae bacterium
CTTGGAAACGGGAATAAGCGTTATATCACCCACGACCGTCGGATCGCCGATGATAGTATCGGCGTTCACCATAGCGCGGAGCTTTTCCATTGTGACATCCATAATGTTTTTGATGCTGTTTTCACCCATTATAACTCATTCCTCAATTTAAAATTATTATATTCCGAGAACAAGACAAAAGCGCCTATAATCAAGAATATTATCCTCATTCCTACAATCACCGAAAATGTGATTTCCGAAGTTTCCGATTTAAAGTCCGCCGAAACGTCTGCCTGCTTTAATCTGACATTTAAACATGTATCGATGAGACTGAGAACCGGGTAAACCGCCGCGCATACCGCCCCGTACTGTATGGCAGTATCCGCCGCGTCGCCCGTCGCCACCCTGATATCAAGCCGCAGCTTTTTAAAATACAAATGCTTAAGCACGCTCTTCAGGCGTTCAAGCATTGACTTCGCGAAGGCAAAAAGCTCCTTTACCGCACCGGCAAAGCCGAGCTTTTTTTCAAGCCTTTTAAAGACATTTTCAGCCGGCTGATTTTCAGACGCGTTATCTTCGGCGGTTTGCTGCTTTGATTTTTTTCCCGGGCTTTCCTGTCCTATGCCGTAAACCTTAATGCCGGCTATTCTGACCGCGGCATAAAATTCCTGTTCGTATTTCAGCTGCACGCTTACGGGGAGAAAAAGCAGCGATATAATGAGAGCGAGAACAGCCGCCGTTATTATCAATGCAATCAAAGACCTCCCACCTCTCATACCCTGTCATTATTATCCTGCGCAAATGCCGTTTTATTCCTCTGATGTGTCCTCTCCGGTAATAGAGAGCTGTTCTCCGATGTCTGTATTCTCCTGCTCCTTTTCGGGCAGAGGCGGCAGCTCGGTCAGGTCGTTCAATCCGAAGCAGCGAAGAAAATTCTTTGTAGTGCCGTAAAGCAGCGGCTTGCCCGGCAGTTCTAACCGCCCGCGCTCCTCTAAAAGGCCCTTTTCGACAAGGGTGGTTACCACACCCGAGCAATCGACGCCCCTGACCTGTTCGATAAAGGATTTTGTAACCGGCTGATTATACGCCACCACCGCAAGCACCTCAAGCGCCGCAGAAGACAGAGGGGTACGTCTTCTGATATCGAACATCTTTTTTATATAATCGGCATATTCGGATTTAGTGGCAAGCTGATAGGTATTTTCCATTCGTACAAGAGATATCCCGCGGCCTTCGCTTTCAAGCTCAGCTTTAAGCTTGTCCATAACCTTTACGACCGTTTCGGGAGTAATACCGAACACCTGCGCGAAGCGTTCTATGCTCAACGGCTCTCCTCCCGAAAAGAGAACCGCCTCAAACGCAGGTATAAGTTCATTCAACGTCATTTGCGTTTATGCTCCTTGATAAGTGTTATCTCGGCGTTTTCCGCCTCGCCGTCTACCCGCACGCGGTTAGCCTTGCACAGCTCAAGCACCGCCAAAAAGGTTGCTACCAGCTCCGAACGGCTGCGCGCGGTTTTATAAAGCGAGCCGAGCTTTTTGGGGCCGCCGCTCAACAGCTTACGTATGACAAAAACTATCTTTGAGGAAACCGCGACTATCTTTTTCGCCACGATTTTGGTAAACGGAGCGGTCGACGGCGGCAGCCGCCTTTGCCCTCTCCCCACCGCGGCAAGATATGAAATATAAATAACATCCTTTGAATGAGTAAGCTCGTAGGTATTGTCAAATTCAAGCTCCTGCGGCGCGCGGACAAAGAGGTCAAAGCCCGACTGCATTTCCGAGAGTGTACGCGCCATCTGCTGACAGACCATATATTCCAAAAGCTCTCCGGTAAGCTCCTCCTTGAGCCTCACTACTTCCTCGTGCTTAGGCAGGAGACTGACTGTCTTGATATAAAGCAGGCGGGACGCCATCTCTAAAAATTCGCTTTCAAGCTCCATCTCTTCCTGCTGAAAAAGCTCTATCTGCCCGAGATACTGGTCGATAAGCACCGTGAGCTGAATATCGTATATATTGAGCTTATTGCGGGCGATAAGCTGCAAAAGCAGATCGAGCGGACCTTCAAAGCCCTCTATTTTATAACTGAGCGTGTTTTCCATTACGCGCTACCTTAATAAAAACATAAACGGAAGATCTGCCAGATTCGAAAGCAATGTGAAGAGCTTTCCCGAAAGGAAGCTGAGCGGAACATCAAGCACGCCGAGCCATAACAGCGCCAGAAGACCGAAAAAGATATAGCGCTCATACCGCATAAGGGCATAATACTGCTTATACGGCAGAGCCGCCGAAAGCAGGCGCGAGCCGTCAAGCGGAGGTATCGGGATAAGATTGAATACCGCAAGGGAAACATTGATGGATGCTATATATCTTAAAAATATGCTGATATACAGTG
>USHL01000261.1 GCA_900554525.1 uncultured Oscillospiraceae bacterium
ACAATTTTTTTAAAAGATAGATTTTTTTACAGGGATGTATATATTGCAAGATTCGGTAAAAGCTATAAAAAAGAAGGTGTGGTATGGATACAGCAAAAAAAAGAAATGCAATAATCATAGCTTTGGTCGTTACCGCGGCAATAGTGACTGTTCTACTGGTGGCCGGCTTTGCCGCGAGGGATAAAAGCTATGAGCCATCCTCCTGGGTGCTTAAATCCTACGGAAATTCAGTGGCCCTCTACAACGGCAGCACCATTGACACGGTATTCGGTGAAATTGTGCTTGATACCCTGCCTGAGGAAGATCTGAAGCTTTTAGAAAACGGCATAGCTTTCCCAAACAAGGAAGAAGCTATGCGTGCAGTTGAAGATTACGACGGATAAGATAATCCCCGGACATTAGTAAGATAAGAGCAAAATATGTGCCCTTATTACACAAATGTCCGGGGAAATTTTTTATCTTTAAAGCAGGTCAGAAAAATTTAATCCGGCGTTCCGGAATTAATTATGCACTATAAGCAATAGAGACAAGCAAAAATCAAACATATACTGTTTAATTATCGGATGACGATTGCCTGTGAAAATAAGCCCTTATAGGCCGTTTCAACATCCGATTTGGAGTAATAGGTAAGCTTTTCGGTACTCATCGGGTCGCTGAATATATAGTTTTCTTCATCATATCCTACAAGCAGCAGACAGTGTTCCGGCCTTATCCAGGTGATTTCCCTGCCGGCAAATTCCCATGAAGCGCCCTCAAACGGCTCCGCCATTCCCTGCGTCGCCCAAAGAATGACCGGGATATCATTATCTATATATTCACTGCATATATTACTGAGGCTCTTGTTTTCTAACAGTTTGGCCGAAAGCCCTGTGTCAGGCAGTATTTTTTCAAGCGCTTTCATTATAACAGGAGCATAACAACCGTAGCCGCTACCGTCGCGCGGATTGCCGCCGTACGTTTCATACGGGTCAAACGGCCGTTCGCTCATATCTAAATATTCGTCGATAAATTCATCCGGAGTAATTTCTATTCCGGCGTAATTCAGCGCCATAACCGTAGTTACGCTTTCGCAGCCGTTCGGATACTTTTCCATCTGATAAATATGCGGAGTGTCCTTTATCAAATAGCTTGTCCGCACCGTTTCAGAGCTTTGGTTTTCGGAAAAAGTATCGGTCGGCGGCGTTTCTTTTTGTTCCGGCTTTTTAAACATCGTAAAAGCTGCAGCAGCAAATACCAAAATTAAAACCGCTGTCAGCGGCAAAAATATTTTTGTGCGGCTTTTCCGCGCGTGTTTTGGCTTATCAATACTCATATCCACATATCCGTTCCGTTTTTTAATATTATATCAGCGGAAAGCGTAAATATCAATATGATTATTACTACAAATAATTACAAATCATTTCAAAGGCTTGCAATATGTGCAATTTTGCTATATACTGCTTTAGTCGGGCGGTGATTGTTTGAAAATTACTTTTGAGGCAAAATATTTTTATCTGATAAGATGCCTTTTTATTTTTTTGTTTCCTATACTCTTTATATATTACGAGCTGCTTTTTAAGATTTTCGCAGCCGGTGAATTTCTCAAGGCAGGCACGGTTTATAATTTCCTTTTCAGCTTTGCTTACGGAGGGATATTTTTTCTTCTGTCCTCCATTTTCAAAAGCCGTAAAATCAACAGGGTAATAACCCTTTGTCTGATAGCAATTTCCGCACTTCCGTATCTTATAGAATATTTCATTTACCGGCAATTTAAAATTTTTTACGACATTAATACTGTCACCGGCGCCGCCGGTGACGCGCTCGGGGGCTTTACCTCAGACATATTATCCCTTATCTTCAGCTTTAAGGGGCTGCTTGTGATATTTCTTTACTTTCTGCCGTTCATAATCTATCTTATTTTCGGCAGCCGTATTGCTCCCGCTGTCGGTTCAAACGCCAGACTTCGCATTTTAGACGCCGTTTCCTCGGTGCTTTTATATCTGCTGTCGCTATTGCTCATCACTCTCAACAGCGTATATGCACCGATATACGGAAAGGAATACAATTTTCAATCGGCTGTTCCGAGTTTCGGTCTCGCCACCGGTATTCGGCTTGATATAAAGCATAATATTTTCAAAAAAGAAGAAGACTTTGAAAACGAAGCTAACGTGTCATCCGAAGAAACCGCAGAATCCCGGCCTGTTGAAGAGACTGTTGAATACGGCTACAACAAGCTTGATATAGATTTCGCGGCCTTGGCGGCAAATACAACCGGTACTGTTTCGGAGCTCCACAGCTATGTAAATTCGCTTACTCCGTCACACAAAAATGAGTACACCGGCATATTCAAAGGCAAAAACCTTATAAT
>USHL01000262.1 GCA_900554525.1 uncultured Oscillospiraceae bacterium
GAATAATATCCACCGCACTGCCCGCCAGCCCGCAGATTATCATTACCGAAACGATAACGCGGTACTTTTTCATAAACGGCAGTATTTTCACTATGCCGAAAAACGGAAGCAATTTTTTATCGTTATTCAAGGCTGCTTCCCCCTTCCGAGCCGGACTGTATTTCGTATATCCGCTGATATATCCCGCCCGCGTTCTTAAGCTCTTCGTGAGTACCCGCTTCGGCTATCCTGCCCTTTTCAAGCACCAGTATTTTATCGGCACGGCAAAGTGTGGTTATACGGTGGGAAATCAGTATCACGCTCGCCTTGCCGAAATGCCGTTCAAGCGATGCGCGTATTTTTTCATCCGTCTCGGTATCAACCGCCGAAAGCGAATCGTCGAATATCATTATCGGCGTATGCTGAGTCAGAATCCGCGCAATGGCGGCACGCTGCTTCTGACCGCCCGAAAGGGTTACTCCCCTTTCACCGACAAATGTATCATATCCCTTGGCGAACGATGAAACCGTGTCGTCAAGACAGGCGTCCCGCGCGGCACTCCGGATCTCGCTCAAGGTGATTCCGTCATCTGTTATGCCGATATTCTCGGCTACCGTGCGGGAAAACAGATACGGCTCCTGAAGCACTATACCGATATTCCGGCGCAGATACTCCGCCTTTATATCGGAAATATCCACTCCTCCGACAGTAATCCTGCCGCACTCGGGCGGGAGATCGTAAAGCCGGTCAAGCAGCAGCATAAGCGTGGATTTTCCGCTCCCCGTGCCGCCTAAAATACCGAGCGTAGTTCCGCCTTTCATAGTAAACGAGATATCATTCAGTATCTGCGGACAGCCTTCATAGGCAAAATTCACATTTTCAAAAGCAATGTCGCCGTCCATAGGAGGAGTAACGGCATCCGGTTTATCCTTTTCAACCTCTGATTCCATTATGTAGCGCACACGGTCGATCGAAACGCCGGCCTTGCTCATCTCGGAAATCATACGCCCGAGCTGACGTATAGGCCAGACCAAAAGTGAATTATACGAAATAAAAGCGATATATTCTCCGGCACTCATACTGCCGTTTATGCAGAAGACCGCCCCGAAGACCACCACCAGCATTATCTGCAGACCCGAAAGAATATCCGAAGTACTCCAGAAACGGCTCATCACCTTGGCAAGCTTTACCCAAAGCCCTGTGTAAAACTCATTGTGCGTTTCGAATCGGTCCCGTTCGTAACGCTCTCTCCCGAAAGCCCGCACCACCCTTACTCCGGTCAGATTTTCCTGCGCAATAGCCGAAAGCTTTCCCTCATTTTCATCACATTCGGTAAAGCCCTCACGTATCTTTTTATGAAACAAAAAAGAGTAAAGCATTATAACGGGAGTCGGCAGCAGCGCTAAAAGCGTAAGCGGAACATGCATCGTAAGCATAAAGGAAACCGACATTACAAGCAGTATGACTATACGGAAAATAGCGGTAAGCTGTTCGGAAACGAAATTTTTCATCGTGTCGATATCGGAAGTACAGCGCTGTATAATATCGCCGGTACGGTTTTTCATATGCCACGAAAACGGCAGCCGTTCTATATGGGCAAAAAGGCGGTCACGCATATTTTTAACCAGCCTTTCGGAAGCCGCCGTATTGCTGACACTGAAAATATACTGCGAAACGACTTTAACCAGCGCGACCACAAGTATCGCCGCCGCCATTATCCAAAGATGACGGCCGAGATACTCAAATCCTCCGAAAAATTCCACCAGCCTCATAACCGGTTCGGAAAACTCAGGCGGATTCCCGCCGATGGCATTATCAACCGCCGCACGGATTATCTGCGGATTTATCATATCACAAAGCGCCGTTAACGCCGCCGAAATAATGCTTACCGCAAACATTCCCCGGCATCCGCGGAGAAAATCCCAGATAAGCGCCGCTTTCTTTCCGGCAGCGGACCTTTTGGTTATTCTTTTCCTCATTTTCTCACCTTTCTGCCGTCCGTTCGCTCCGACGGCGTTGAGGTTATTATAGCATAAAGCACAACAGCTGTAAAGCAGAGCGAAGCCGTAAAAACCATTCGCTAAAATTTTATAAACAAAATATCCCTAATCTGCTTTTCTCAAAGCTTCAATATCAAAAAATAAGGATTCCAGGCGGATAGATATTTTCATAATATCGCCGTCTTAATCCAGCGCCATCAAAACTATGCTATATCAATTATACAAAAAAGAGAAGAGATGTCATAAAACAGATTATTACAATGTTAATGCAGAGCTCTCGCTTCTGCGTTTCTCATATGACGGTGTAAATGTCAAGCGAAAATGTCAAAAAACGCTCATTTAAAATGTACAATTACGG
>USHL01000263.1 GCA_900554525.1 uncultured Oscillospiraceae bacterium
CCTCAGCCCTGAGACCCACGATCCCGCCGATTTTGAGTAAAAGACTCTAAACCGGACAGAATAAAGAGAGATTTTTCCTTAGAAAGCAGATTTTTTATTGACAGACCAGTCCGAAGTTGCTATAATATGAGAGCTGTCCACCCAAAGGGCAGCCCTATGACTCATTAGCTCAGTTGGCAGAGCACTTGACTTTTAATCAAGGTGTCCGGGGTTCGAATCCCCGATGGATCACCATTAAGAATCCCGCTTAGTAAGCGGGATTCTTCTTTATGAAACAAAAGCTCCGGTACCGCCCGTAAAGCGATACTGGAGCTTTTATTTATATATTACTGAAGAGTATCTCGGCTTTTCCGGAAATTATAGCCTTAAATCCGGCCGGAATAAAAACACTGTCTCCTTTTTTCAAATCAAGCGTTTCATCAAGCCAAGAAAGCTTTGCGCCTCCCTCAAGCAATAAAACCGAAACAAAGCTTTCCGACAAGCCAATTTCTGTTTCACCGTTTAAGCTTATCAGCTCAGAAGTGAAAAATTCACAGCTTGCCAACCTGCGCACAGAACCGTATCCGGTTGTTTCAACCGCTCCGATATTTCCGTAAGGCAGCTTAGGAGCGCAGCGTTCGGTGACCTCAAGCGCTTTTTCAATATGAAGCTCACGCGGTTTGCCGTCCGCACCCAAACGCCCGTAATCAGACACACGGTAGGTAGTATTGGAATTCTGCTGCACCTCGGCAATAAGTATTCCGGCACCTATTGCGTGAAGCGTTCCTGCGGCGATAAAAAACACATCGCCCTTATGCACAGGTACGTAATTGCATATTTCGGACAAGGTATTATCCTTTATCCTGCGTTCAAATTCTTCTTTAGATACCTCTTTGTTAAAGCCGTAAATAAGCTCTGCGCCATCATCGCAGTCAACTACATACCACATTTCAGTCTTGCCGAATTCACCCTCATGCTCCAGCGCATAAACATCATTCGGGTGAACCTGCACCGAAAGACGGTCTTTAGCATCGATAAGCTTTATAAGCAGCGGAAAATACGGGAATTTCGCAGCGTTGACTCCGAGAGCCTCATCCCCCCAGAGCTTTAACACATCTGACAGGCTTTTACCGGCAAGCTCGCCGTTTAAAACGGTATCTGAGCCGTCCTTATGACAGGAAAGCACCCAAGCCTCGGCCGCTTTTACTTTTTCGGTCTCATAACCGTATTCTGTTATGAGCTTTGTTCCGCCCCATAAATAATCCTTTACGGGCGGTTTCAATAACAACGGATACATAATCATTCTCCTGTCCGGTTTATTTTCCGAGCTGCGAAATAGCAGAGGTTATGGTCTTTTCATAAGCTTCCTTGCCGTATTTGTCGACTTCAGCCTTGTTTTTCTCACCATGCGTGAGACAGCCCGCGCCGCCGATACAGCCGCCTACACAGGCCATTCCCTCAATAAAGTTGCCGTCAAGTATACGCTTCCGCGCCTTAAGCAGCGCAATTTTACAGGCCTCAATGCCGTCGCATGGAACCGCCTTTAAATCAAAATCTTCGATGCCATGCTCTTTAAGACCCTGCGCCACAGCATCGGAAAGGCCGCCGCTTCTGGCAAATATTCTGCCGTAATATGAGGCATTGTCAAGTAAATCCTCTTCCATTTCGGTTATTTCAAGATCACGGCTGTCGAAAAGCGCCTGCAGTTCTTCAAACGTGATAACGCAGTCGATATAAGGATTGACCTCGTCAAGCTGAAATTCCATTTTTTTCGCTGTACAAGGACCTATAAAGACCACTTTAGCGTCATTTTCATGCTCTTTTATGTATTTTGAAATAGTCGCTGCCGGCGAAAGATTATGGGATATATACTGTGCAAGATCCGGGAACTGTCCCTTTACATAGCTGACGAAAGCCGGACAGCAGGAGCTTGTCAAAAAGCCCTTATCCGCAAGCTCAGCCGATTCGGCGTATGCCACCATATCCGCGCCCAGCGCCGCCTCTACCACAGTGTGAAAGCCTAACGCCTTTATACCTGTTATTACCTGACCGAGTTTAGCATAGGTAAACTGACTTGAAATAGAGGGCGCGACCACCGCGAAAACCTTGTTAGATTTATCCTTGAGCAGCTCTATGGCGTTCAGAATAAACGATTTATCGGTTATAGCCCCGAACGGACACTGATATACACAGGCTCCGCAGGAAATACATTTTTCATTATCTATGCAGGCCGCCTTGGATTCTGTCATTGAAATGGCGTTAACCTTGCAGGATTTCACGCATGGGCGCTTAAAATTCTGTATTCCTCTGCCAGGCGCACATCGCGCGCAATCTGGCCCCACTCGCTCTCGGAGCAAA
>USHL01000264.1 GCA_900554525.1 uncultured Oscillospiraceae bacterium
CACACAACCATCATCCAGATTAATGCGGTCTATCAACTGCATCTCATATAAAAGTTGTAATGTACGATATACAGTAGCCAATCCAATCTCCGGATACTGCTGTTGTATCTGTGCATACAGCTCTTCTGCTGCCCGAATGTCAAGCAATCTCTCACCGTAAGGCGGATTTGTTATAACAACACATCTGCTCTCCGGCGGCGAAAATGTATGAATATCTGCCACCGACGCCCGCACATATTTAGAAACCCCGGCTTTGCGGGCATTTTCCGCCGTCAGTTCAACAGAAGAAGAATCAATATCAAACCCCTGTGCCCTGAAATCAACATTATGCAGTATCATATCCTGTGCGCGGGTTCGCTCCTCGCGCCAGATATTGTCCGGCAGAAATCCAAAGCGTTCAGCAGCAAAATACCGTCTTAAGCCCGGCGCAGTCCTCGTTGCCATAAGCGCCGACTCTATTAGCAGTGTCCCGCTGCCGCAGAATGGGTCAAAAAGCTGTGTATCCGGATATATCCTCGCAAGGTCACAGATAGCCGCCGCGAGCGTTTCCTTTAGCGGTGCAGCGTTGGAATTGCGACGGTATCCGCGCTTATGCAGTCCGTCGCCGGAAGTATCAATCATCATTGTGACCCGGTTCTTCATTATTGAAAATCTTATACGGTATTCAGGCCCTGTTTCAGCGAACCAATTAATCGAAAACTTTTGTTTCAGCCTGTCTACTATTGCCTTTTTGATTATAGACTGGCAGTCTGGAATACTGAAAAGCTGTGAATTTATGCTCCAGCCGTTTACCGGAAAGGCATCGTCGCGTCCGATATAATCCTCCCACGGCAAAGCACGCACGCCCTCGAACAGCTCAGTAAACGAAATCGCCTGAAATTCCCCGACATTAATCAAAATACGCTCCGAAAAGCGGGAACAAATATTTGCTCTCGCCAGCATATTGCCGTTTCCGTTCAGCAATACTCTGCCGTTTTCGGCAGTCACGCTTTCAAATCCCATTCTGCGGAACTCGTCTGCTGCGATGCTTTCCACTCCGAAAAGGCATGGCGCAACCAAATTATAATTATCCATTATCCAACCTCTGCAAAAGCATGTCTTGTCACATGACAGCCGATATTTACCGCGACCGGCAGACCCGCAATATGTGTTGCCGCCGTTTCTATATTTACCGCAAGCGCGGTCGTATCTCCTCCGAAGCCCTGCGGTCCTATTCCGAGACGGTTTATCCTTTCAAGCAGCTCTTCTTCCATTTCGCGGTAAAATTCCCGAGGATTGCGTATATCGGTACTGCGGCAGAGAGCCAGCTTTGAGAGATAGGCACACTGCTCAAAATCACCGCCTATGCCTACACCTACCACCATCGGAGGACAAGGATTGTTCGAGGCGTTTTTTACTATTTCCAGTACCGCGTTTATAACGCCGTCCCTGCCGTCAAACGGCGTAAGCATTTTAATGCCGCTCATATTTTCGCTACCGAAGCCCTTGGGGGCCACGGTAATTTTCACCGAATCTCCGTCTGATATTACGGTATGTATCACAGCGGGTGTATTGTCCCCTGAATTTATGCGTTCCAGCGGGTCTGATACAACCGATTTCCGCAGAAGGCCCTTATCATAACCGCGGCGCACCCCCTCATTCACCGCCTCATAGAGCGAGCCGCCGGTAAAATGTACATCCTGTCCCACTTCAAGAAATACGACTGCCATACCGGTATCCTGGCATATAGGCAAATCATATTCATCGGCGGCGGCTAAATTCCGTTTTAAATCGCACAGTACACTCTTGGCTATGGGCGCAGTTTCATTATTTTCCGCGTCTGTTATCCTCTTTTGAATATCACACGGAAGCTTTTTATTTGCGGATATACAAAGCATTTCCACAGTATCGGCAATTTTTTTGACATCAATATTATTTATCATTATTCCACCATTTCAAAACAAAAGGCAGAGTTCACCGCAAAACGGCAAATTCCGCCAATTATATCTATCTTGCCGCGCCGCGCTTGGTGCGCCTGGCGTCAGGATTTTTACGTTTCAGATCGGAAAATTTTTCATCGCTTGTCTGCTTAAAACGGCTCATCATTTCTTCAAAAGAGGCAGGCTCTGCCTTTTTGGGCGCCCATTGATATGAGCTGTCGGGCTTTGGCGGCTGAAAATCCCGCTTTTCACGGCGTTCGCGCGTCTCGGAAGAACGTTCCGGCTCAAGCGCACGTTTTATGCTAAGGCTGATTTTACCGTCTTCACTTATATTCAGGACCTTCATTTTGAGCACATCGTTAAGCTTGACGAAATCCTTGATATCGTTCACATATGTACGGGCGACCTCCGAAATAT
>USHL01000265.1 GCA_900554525.1 uncultured Oscillospiraceae bacterium
TTTTATAAACTCATCAATAAAATAACCGAGGTGGAGTTCTACCGTTCTGCAAGCGATTTTCGCGTTCTCAGCCGAAAAATGGTTGATGCCGTTTTGGCACTGCCGGAAAAATGCCGCTTTTCCAAGGGCATTTTCTCCTGGATAGGATTTAATGTTTATTATATGCCATATGATGTTGAATCCCGTCTCAGCGGCAGCTCGAAATGGAACTTCTGGAAGCTGACGGCATATGCCGTTAACGGTATTGTTGCGTTTTCGGACAAGCCGCTTATACTTTCGTCTCTTGTCGGGCTTTTGTTGTTTGTCATCGCTATTATTATAATGATTTTTGTAGTTGTGAAAACCCTGCTGTTCGGAGATCCGGTTGCGGGCTTTCCGACTTTGGCGTCGCTCATACTGCTTCTGTCGGGTATACAGCTTTTGTGTATCGGGATTATAGGTCAGTATCTTGCAAAAATTTATTCGGAATCAAAATCGAGACCCGTGTATATTGTCAAGGAAAAGCTTGATAATGAAAAGGTGTCCGGTGACGATGATGCTGAATAAAAATTATCCGCAATTGTCTGGAAAAAGGCGGTAGGTTATATTATAGCGGGTCAAACGCTTACAGTGATTTTAATTGATTTCCGGCTGCTGAGATTTATCCTGTCATTTTTGGGCGGCTTTTGCTGTTTCTTATCATTTTTTCTTTGTTTTGCGGTAATATGGATTATGTTTATCAAACAAATCTGCTTCAGTGTCCTGTGCGCACAGAGCTTTATCAGTAAAAACCGCGCGGATACAGCCGCGCGGTTTTTGTTTATTGTTCCTTAGCTCCGCTTACAATCGTAAAATAAGCGTTGGATGTTATTTTGTATACCACCGTGTACAATACTGCAAACAGGGCAAAGCTTATCACCGTTGTCCAGGCAAACAGAGCGATGTTGTTGAGGCTGAACATCATTAGAAGCTTCTGTATAATAGGAAATGCAAAGCAAAGATGAATACCCGCTGTAATAAGTGGCATGAAAAATACCGTGAGTAACTGGGAATTGATGCTTTTACGTATTTCTTTTTTTGTCATACCCACTTTCTGCATGATTTCAAAGCGGGATTCGTCCTCGTATCCCTCCGATACCTGTTTATAATATATTATAAGCACTGCTGCAAAAATGAATACGATACTTAACAGTATGCCGAGAAAGAACAGCCCGCCGAAGGTACCGTAGAAATTGTCCCGGTTTTCCGCCAGACTTTCCGAATATGAATAACGTATGCCGAGGTTATCTTTCGACTTTTGGATTTCGCGGAATCTCTCATGTATTTCTTGGTTTAAAAGCGATTGCTTCTCGGGTTCAAGCTGTGTGTCAAATTCATATATCCAGCTTAAATTCAGCATATCGTTTCCGTTTTGGTCGGTTCGTCCTATAAGTCCCTCAAGGTCAGTTTCAAGATCCTGCACTATTACAAACATTGAGGGGATAATATTCATCGCTGCGCTGCCGCTGCCTATGAAGTTGTCAAGATGCCGCTTTACAGTGAAATTTTTTCCTGAGTTTATTTTGAGAAAGTCCTCGTTGTAATCGCGGCGTACCGTATAGATGAGTACCTGCCCTTTATCAAGCGTTTCGTTTTCATTCATCATCCGGTTGTAGTCGGAAAGCGGTACAAAATACAGCTGGTACACGTTGTCAAAGGACATAAGTTCAAATTCGTTTACAGCTGAGACATCTGTTTCTAAAATTCCGTCTTTTATCATGCCGGCAACAGATGCACGGCGGTAATCGTGAAGATTTTGCTGTATCGCGCCGTAATACGAACAGATGCTTTCAGCTTCTGCGCGCATGCTTTCAATGTTTTTATCGTTCATTGCCTCTAAGTTTTCCATCTGAGCCTCGAAGTTTATATCCTTGGGATATCTGCTTCTGAGTGAATCCTCCTCACCGAAATAAAGACTTGCCGTTGCAGAAATCATCACAAGCACCATTGTTGCAAGAATGCATATTGATGCAAGGCCCGCTCCGTTTCTTTTCATGCGGTAGACCATTGATGATACGGAGACAAAGTGACGCGGATTGTAGTAGTATCTGCGGCGTTTTTGCAGTATTCGGCAAAACAGCACCGAGCCTGCTATAAACAGCATGTATGTTCCGATAATAACCATTATAACCGCAATGAAAAACCAAACCAGCGCCTCAAGCGGGTTTTCGATAGTGACTGCGATATAATATGCTGCGCCGAGAATAACGGGGGGATACCGCCCCAGTGCAGACCGGGCGTGACGTGGTGCTGGTCACGCCTACCT
>USHL01000266.1 GCA_900554525.1 uncultured Oscillospiraceae bacterium
GGCGTGGATTTTGACTGTCACAAAAAATTTGTGTCTTAAAAAGCTCAAAGAACGCGCTAAAGACACATACGTCACGGAAAACGAGCTTGAAATGTACCCTGACGAAAGGTCAGTCGTGACAGCAGAGGACAAGATAATAATTTCCGAGTGTTTGAACACGCTTTCTAACAGCGAGCGGCAGATAATCGTTCTGCACGCCGTAGCCGGCATGAAGCACAGGGAAATTGCCGAAATCACAGAGCTGCCCGTGTCAACTGTTCTTTCAAAATACAGCAGAGCGCTGAAAAAACTGAAAAAAATTTTGTAAAGGAGAGCAATGTGATGAAGGACACTGAAATAAACGATAAAATTAAAACAGCATTTTCCCACGCCGCTCCCGATATCCTAAACTCCGTTCTCTCTGATTGCAGCCAAAAGAAAGGAACGGTAATTTATATGACGGAAAATCAAAAAAGCAAACGGAGAATAAAGGCGATAATCGGTATAGCGGCATGTCTTGTACTGCTGCTTGGAGGCTTTATCGGCTATCGTGTATATGACATAAATTACGCTGTGGCGTCCACCGTATCTCTGGACGTAAATCCGAGTATAGAGATAAAGGTAAATCAGAAAGAACGTATTCTTGACGTAACGCCTTTAAACGAAGACGGGAAAAAAGTAATAGGGAATATGGATTTCAAGGGCAGCAGCATTGACGTCACCGTAAACGCCCTGATAGGCTCCATGCTGAAAAACGGATATCTGAATGAGCTGGCAAACTCCATTTTAATAAGCGTAGACAACAAAAACCCGACAGAAGGCTCACAGCTTCAGGCACGGCTGACCGACGAGGTTAATGCAATGCTGCAAACCGAAAGCTTTACAGGCTCGGTGCTGAGTCAGACCATTTCAAAAACCGAAAGCCTGACTGCCGAAACCGAGAAATACGGTATAACGGAGGGCAAGGCACAGCTTATAAATGAAATTCTTAAAAAAGACTCGCGTCACACCTTTGAAGACCTGGCAAAGCTTACTATAAACGAGCTTAATCTGCTGATGAATTCCGGCTCTTACACACCGGATAACGTCTCCTCGGTCGGAAGTGCCAGCGACAAGGCATACATCGGACAGGAAAAAGCAAAGGCCGCAGCAACCGAACACGCCGGACTGTCAGCCTCGGACGTTTCATATTTTGAAACGGACATGGACACTGAAAACGGAATTATGGTATATGAAGTTGAATTTAAGTGCAACGGATATGAGTACGATTATGACATAAACGCACTTACCGGCGATATCGTAAAGTACAGTAAGGAAAAGGACAATGATTATACCGCCGTGCAAACTCCGTCTGAAAATCAAACCCAGCAACGACAAAAACAGCACCGGCAGTTTTACCGATAATGCTCAGTCTCAAAACACTTCTCAGCCGCAGGCAAAAATTACGGCTGATAAAGCAAAGGAAATTGCACTCTCTCATGCCGAAATAACGGCATCGGATGCCGCATTTATAAAAGCTGAGCTTGATTATGATGACGGCAGACTTATTTATGACATTGAGTTTGTTGCAAAAAATATTGAGTACGAATACGAAATTGATGCCGACAGCGGAAAAATTATTGACTTTGATAAGGAAATTGACGACTAAAACGAAAACCTCCTCTGCAAAATTTGCAGAGGAGGTTTTAAGCTAAAAATGAATAGTTTATTATGGTCAATTAAACCTATATCCTATACCGGAAAAGTAACATACGGCAACAAATACCGCAGCGGCAAACAGCGTCAGTAAAATAAAAAGCCAGCGATTAAATCGATACTCCTTAACATTATTTCTGTATTCCACCTGTTCTTGCGGCGTCATATCATTAAAGAGCTCACCGCGGATACGGCGAATATCACGGTTAAGCCCCCATACTCCGGCACGCTCCTCAGTATTCGCATCTTTTACCTCTCCCGCCGTCGTGAACATGAAAATAACGGAAATGAGCAGGCAGAGAGGCAACGCCGCCTGCCAGTGAAAAAAGATACAAATAACTATATTGGCAAGGCATGCGGCAACATATGCAAAAGCAACGGCAGTCGGCGCGCGATGCAGCGTGAGAGCACGGTTAAACACAACGGCGCGCACAATAATATATGCCACCAAAAGCAGCCCGACCGCCAAAAAGATTTTTGCCGCAGTAAGCGGATCTTCAAACGGAAGCCCGCTCAGTTCCAAAAAATTTGATATCCATTTCATTTCAAGCACTCCTTAAACGCCTACATTGCTTTTCAGAATTCCGAACCCCACCCCGACGCTGCC
>USHL01000267.1 GCA_900554525.1 uncultured Oscillospiraceae bacterium
AGCGTAGCTTCCGCCAGTTCCACGGAAAGCTCGGCGGTCATGGCCTTTGCCAAAGGCAGCGGATCTTCGTAAGTTTCATTGCCCGAAGTATCTTCGGTAATCTTGGCGTAATACAGCTTGTCAAGGCCAATCGTACTATGCAGCAGAACAAAGAGCAATTCATCTGTGCTGTACGGCGGTTTATGGAAATGAAAACGCTGACAGCGCCGTTGCTGCGGGAACTGATTGATAAGATTACGGTTTATGAGACGGAAGGAACAGGTAAGAACAGAAACCAGCGGATTGTGATTCACTACAAGTTTATTGGAGTCATAGAAATTCCGGAATGCAGAAACTACTACAAGGCGGACACCCGAAAAGGTGTTACAGTCGAATATATAACCAAATCTGCATAAAACAAAAGAGCAGGCATAAAACCTGCTCCATACATATTGAGGAAACCGATTGATACAAAGAAAAATCGAGTGTCCATAACTCAAATCCGTTATGAACACTCGATATGGTCGAGGTGACAGGACTTGAACCTGCGGCCTCTGCGTCCCGAACAACAATATATAGATAGTCGCTAGTCATTTTCACTACATATAGTGGTTTTTGCTCCGAAAAGCCATTATCTTTGGGCATATTATCTCCACTGTTTCCGAGTGTTCCATACGGCTCTGTGGGATGAAATGTGGTCGTGAAATGAATATAAACTCACTCCGTTATCGGCAAAAATATCAGCAGGAACCGTTTCTTAGTGTAAAATAAATCTAGGAAAAAACAGTACAAGAGTATGCCGAAAAGTGTTTTAATAAGGTTGAAGACCAAAAACACAAAGGAGGCATACTCTTGTGAAAAACAGTATAACACAGATAACGGAAGATTTCATCAAAAAAATCGGAGAAATATTCAAAGAAAGCGAAAAACTTTACGAGACAGAAGAAAGAATCAAATTGCAAACGCAAAATTTAGCAACAAGCCTTGTGGAGCTCTTTATTGAGCAGATAGATAATGAAATATTACGGGATAAGAAAAAGAGAAAAGCAGAAGGCTATAGCGTTGAAAGACGCGGAGACAAAAGAAGCATATTGTTTTCTTACGGTCAGGTTGAATTTGAGAGAACCTATTACAAAAAAGCTTCAGGCGGATATGAATATCTTGCAGATGCAGCTGTAGGCATTAATGAACGGGACAGAATAAGCGAAAATATGCTATGCAGCCTTGCTACAGGCGCAAAGGATATGTCTTATGCAAAGGCAAGCCGGCATATTACAGGCGGCAAAATAAGTCGACAGACTGTAATGAACTGTGTGAGAGAAAGCAGGGCTGAAATTACGGAAAGCACTGAAAAGCGGGCAGTATCAGAGCTGCATATTGATGCGGATGAGGCTCATGTAACCCTGATAGGCGGTAACGGAAAAAACTATATTGGAAAAACAGCGGATGAATTAAAAAATGTCCGATCAATTTATCAAAATCATGAAATTGCCTACCATACGCTTTCGCACGGCTGGCCTTCAAGAATGCCTAACGCTTCGCTCGTTACGGAAATAATGCGGGACAGGGAGATTCTTGAAAAAATATCCGGCTATCCGGTAACGGGTATGTCATATCCCAGTGGTTCTTATAACAGCAATGTGATTTCGGTGATGAATTCCTGCGGTATTGAATATTCAAGAACCGTAAATGCAACAAATGATTTTGATTTGCCCGAGGATTTTTTGGAGTGGAATCCTTCCTGTCACTTTAAAAGCGCTATGCCGCTTGCCGAAATATTTTTACGGGATATAGACAGCGAATGGGCTAAGCCTCTTTTTTATATTTGGGGTCACAGTCACGAAATAAGAAATGAAGACGACTGGGAAGAGACAGAGCAATTGCTTAGGCTGTTAGCAAATAATAATAAGATATGGTACGCTACGAATATAGAAATATTCGATTATATTTCAGCACAGAAAATGCTTAAAATCTCTGCCGATGAAAGAATTTTTTATAATCCGACCGCAACCGACTTGTGGGTTGAAAAGGACAAAGCTAAAATAATTAAAATACCGGCAGGGACAAGAATAATTGCCGATTGATGAAAATATGCCGACGGTTTTGAGCAGGTTGCCTTCATTAGGAACGCCGAATAGGCGTTCCTAATGTTTTATATCGGATTTTCGTGGGTATCGTCTGCAAACACTATAGGTGAATATTCCGTAAGAGTTCATTATTCAAGCTCAGGTTTATGCCGAGGAATCCGCATACTGTATATAAGAAAATGCAGCTTGTGCTTGAAAGG
>USHL01000268.1 GCA_900554525.1 uncultured Oscillospiraceae bacterium
AAGCCGCTTCAAAAGATCCTCCGCAGCATTATAGCCGAGCTTTTTCTGACGGCTGTTCATAGCCGCGACCTCAATTATGACCGCAAGGTTGCGTCCGGGTTTTACCGGAATGGTAAGCGACGGAATTTTGAGGTCAAGTATGCTGGTTGTCTGATTTTCAAGACCCATGCGGTCGTAGACCTTATTCACATCCCAAAGCTCAAGATTGATAATAAGGTCAATCTTTTCGGTCAGCTTGACCGCGCCTGTACCGAAAATACGGCTTGCATTAATAATACCTATTCCGCGAAGCTCAATAAAATGCCTGATATTATCGGGTGCCGTACCGACAAGAGACTTGTTTGAAACTCTGCGTATCTCTACCGCATCGTCGGCTATAAGGCGGTGACCGCGGTTGATAAGCTCAATAGCGGTTTCGCTTTTACCGACACCGCTTTCACCGAGCAGGAGTATGCCTTCGCCGTATACTTCGACCAGCACTCCGTGCCTTGTCACACGCGGTGCAAGATTAAGATTCAGAAACGCGATAAGAGCCGAAGTGAAATCAGAGGTCGACTCTGATGTCCTGAGCAGAGGCACCCCGAACTCCCTGGCAATGCTTGTGTACATATCACCTACCTCAAGATTACGGCAGATAATAACCGCAGCCGGCTTTTTTGAAAAAAACTCCCGAAGCCGGTTTTCCGCCTTTTCGTGGGTAAAACGCTTTAAAAAGCTTTCTTCGCTCTTGCCGATTATCTGTATGCGGTCGGCATCAAAAAATTCATAATATCCCGCCATCTGTAAGCCCGGACGGTTTATTTCCGGCGAAGCTATATTTATCTTTTCGGGACCTTGGGGCATATTGAGCCTTTCAAGTGAAAACTCATTAATTATCTTTTCCAGTGAAACGGTAAAATTCGTCCTCATATCCCATTCTCCTTACAGAAATCATATCGTAAAAATATTATATATTCTCTTAAATATAATTTTAATATACAAAAATATATATGTCAACAGCAAAAACAAAGAGTAATGAAATCAGTTTTTTTGAGTCAAAGACCTAAAATCATAGGACCGGCGGTTTTGCGGAAACGCAGCCGTATAATTTAATTTTGCCATAGGGTATTATAACAGAATTTACTGTAATTTATAAGTTTTATCTTGATATTATTCTCCTGAGGTTTTATAATTGTTAAATGGAATATTATTTAAAAGGAAGAAGTATATGAAACTCGGAATGGTAGGACTCCCGAATGTCGGAAAGTCAACCCTTTTCAATGCTATAACAAATGCCGGCGCGCAGTCGGCGAATTATCCGTTCTGCACCATAGAACCTAACGTCGGCATGGTCAGCGTACCGGACGAACGGCTCGAAAAGCTGGCTGTAATATACAGTCCTGACAAATTCACCCCGGCTGTAATCGAGTTTGTTGACATAGCCGGACTGGTCAAGGGCGCCTCTAAGGGCGAGGGGCTCGGCAATAAATTCTTAGCCAATATCCGCGAAGTGGACGCTGTTGTTCATGTTGTGCGCTGCTTTGAAAGCGACGATATAATTCATGTCGAAGGCTCGGTAGATCCAGTAAGGGATATCGAAACAATCAATCTCGAGCTTATTTTTTCGGATATGGAAATGGTGCAGCGGCGCCTCGACCGTGCAGGCAAGGCTCTTAAGGGAGACAAAAAAATGCAGGCAGAAGTTGATTTTCTCAAACGGCTTCTGTCACATCTCGAAGCAGGCCTGCCCGCGCGCTCGGTCGAAATCAACGACGAAACCGAACAGAACATACTCGACACCACCGCTCTGCTTTCGGCTAAGCCGGTCATTTACGCCTGCAATATGAGCGAAGAGGATTTCACCTCCGGCATAGAAAGCAATGCTAACTACGCGGCGGTAAGGGCTATTGCAGAAAAAGAAAAAGCGGAAATTCTTCCCATATGCGCCGCACTTGAAGCCGAGATTTCCGGCCTTTCCGATGAAGAAAAGGCAATGTTTCTGGAAGAGCTCGGGCTTTCGCGTTCAGGGCTTGACCGTATGATACAGAAATGCTATCATCTTCTCGGTCTCATTTCATTTCTCACCGCCGGCAAGCCTGAGGTAAGGGCCTGGACCATTAAGGAAGGCACCAAGGCTCCGCAGGCGGCCGGAAAAATTCATTCGGATTTTGAGCGCGGCTTTATCCGGGCGGAGACCATCTCCTTTGACGACCTGATGGCCTGCGGCTCCATGGCCGCCGCCAAGGAAAAGGGCCTGCTGCGCTCCGAGGGCAAGGAGTATGTGGT
>USHL01000269.1 GCA_900554525.1 uncultured Oscillospiraceae bacterium
GGCATTTTCCACAGGCAAACAATTTTTATATAAATTAAAAAATAAAAAGTGAGGAATCATAATGTTAAACAACAAAACAATTTTAATCACCGGCGGCACGGGCTCATTCGGGCATCATTTTGTAGATTATATTTTTAAGCATTATGAACCGAAAAAGGTCATTATTTATTCCCGCGATGAGTTTAAGCAGTTCAATATGGATAACGAATATAAAGAATACCGTGATAAAATGAGATTCTTTATCGGCGATGTCCGTGATGAAAGCAGGCTGTGCATGGCTATGCAGGGCGTGGATTATGTTATTCATGCTGCGGCGCTTAAGCAGGTGCCGGCGTGTGAGTACAATCCTAACGAGGCGATCAAGACCAATGTCAACGGTGCTATGAATGTTATTACCGCGGCTTTGGCTTCCAAGGTCAAAAAGGTTGTCGCGCTTTCTACCGACAAAGCGGTAAATCCGATAAATTTATATGGAGGCACTAAGCTTGTTTCAGACAAGCTTTTCACCGCTGCAAATGCATATTCCGGAAAGGACGGAACAAGATTTTCGGTGGTGCGTTATGGTAATGTTGCGGGCAGCCGCGGCTCGGTTATTCCGTTCTTCCAGAACATAATCGATAACGGAGGAACAGAGCTTCCGATAACCGATTACCGCATGACCCGCTTCTGGATAAGCCTTGAGGAGGGCGTCAAGCTTGTTATCAAGGCGTTGGAGGAATCAAGGGGCGGCGAGACTTTCATTTCCAAGATTCCTTCGTTTAAGGTGACCGATCTCGCAGAGGCTATGCTTCCGGGCTGCAAAAAGAAGGAGGTTGGCATACGCGAGGGCGAAAAGCTGCATGAAATTATGGTTACCCGCGAGGATTCAATGCACACCTATGAATATGAAAAGCATTTTATCGTTTATCCGAATTATAACTGGTGGGGAGTAAAGGATATCATTCCGGGTGGCAGCCTTGTGGCGCCGGAATTTGAGTACAGCTCCGGAACTAATTCAGAATGGCTCAGTGTTGAAGATATACGCAGACTTTTAAAAACAGATTTGGATAAGCATTGATTCCGAGCTATATTTGGTGGTGAAACAACATGGAAAAACTGGCGCTTCTGGGAGGAAAACCGGTTCGTGATACTAAAATTTTTTACGGACATCAGTATATAGACGATGCGGATATTTCCGCAGTTGTGAATGTGCTGAAGAGTGATTATCTGACCTGCGGGCCGGAAATAGAAAAGCTTGAAAAGAAGCTGTGCGAGCTTACCGGGGCTAAGTACGCCGTGCTTGTCAGCAACGGAACTGCTGCGCTTCACGCTGCCTGCTTTGCTGCGGGAGTCGGCGCAGGCGACGAGGTGATTGTACCTCCTATTACCTTTGCGGCCTCGTCAAACTGTGCGCTTTATTGCGGAGCTTCTCCGGTTTTCGCAGATATAAATTCCGAAACCTATAATATTTCCCCGGAAGAGATTGCTGAAAAAGCAACAGAAAAAACAAAAGCAGTTGTCGCGGTAGACTTTACGGGTCAGGCAGTAGAGCTTGATGAAATCAAAACCGTCTGCCGTGAAAAAAATATCGTTCTTATAGAGGATGCCGCCCATTCAATAGGCACGCTTTATAACGGCGTGCCGATAGGCAGCATTGCCGACCTTACGACTTTCAGCTTTCATCCGGTAAAGACTGTTACCGGCGGAGAGGGCGGCGCTGTACTTACGAACAATCAGCAGTATTATGAAAGGCTTCTTTTGTTCCGTTCGCATGGAATAACACGCAATACAGCGCTTATGGATAAAGAGCCTGACGGAGACTGGTATTATCAGCAGGTCGACTTAGGGTATAATTACCGAATGACGGATATGCAGGCCGCGCTGGTAAGCAGTCAGCTTGACAAGCTTTCGCTCTTTAAAAAGAGAAGGAAGGAAATTGTTGATAAATACAACAGTGCTTTTGCTGAAATTCCCGAGGTTATTGTCCAAAAGGAAATTCCGGAATCGGACACAGCCCGTCATCTTTATATTTTGCAGTTTGATTTGTCTAAGCTCAGTGCCGGCAGAAAGCAGATTTTTGATGCTTTGAAGGCGGAAAATATTTGCTGTAACGTACATTACATTCCCATCTATTATTTTCCTTATTACCGTAAGCTTGGGTATAAAAAAGGCATATGCCCGAATGCCGAAAAGCTTTATGAGCAGATAATAAGTCTGCCGTTATATTATTCAATGACTGATTATGATGTGGAAAGCGTTATAGAAGCTGTAAAAAAAGTAGT
>USHL01000270.1 GCA_900554525.1 uncultured Oscillospiraceae bacterium
AAAAAGACCGGCATAAATACCTGCCTTGACACCAGCGGCTGTATATTGAACGAAGCGGTAAATGAGCTTTTAAAGTATACCGATTACTGTATGCTGGATATAAAATACTGTACGGACGAACAGTATAAAAGCTATGTCGGCTGCGGAATTGAAGGACCGATTGAATTTTTGGAGCATTTGAATGAAGCGGGTATTACAACGAGACTGCGTCAGGTCACGGTGCCCGGTCTTAACGACAGCCCGGAAAGCATAGAATTTTTAAATTCACTGAAAGCGAAATATCAATGTGTTGAAAGAATAGAGCTTCTGCCGTTCAGAAAACTGTGTGTTACCAAATATCAAAAGCTCGGGCTTGAGTTTCCGTTTTCCCGTATACCTGAGCCGTCGCCCGATGACATGAAAAAATTAGAAAACCTGCTGACACCGTAGGGTGCCGGCAGGTTTTGTTTATTTTACTGATTGATTTTTTGAAGCTTGCATGCTGCGGTTCTGTCAGCGAAATTCCTTTTTGAACGCGCGGGAAACCGAAAGCACAACAGGGGAAAGCACGGCGTTTATAACCAGCTCGATTATAAAGTTGATGCCTATAAGCCCGAATATTACATAATATACAAGGTCTGCGCCGTTCGCCCATGCGGTAAGAGTATCCTTAAAGAACAGGAGCATGCTGACCGTAAAGATTCCGGTATTAACTATCGGTGCGGCAACCGCCGAAAGAATAACCGCAAGGTAAAGGTTTTTACCCTTGAGCGCGTTGGCGATGATTCCGGCTACAAAGCCTGCCGCCACACCTTTAAGCAGGCAAACGAGGGTTGTGAGCACGGGGCTTGACTGGAAGAGCACGTTTCCGCCGCCGTCAAGTCCGGCAACAGAAGCGATTACGACTATTACCCCGAAGACTCCGCCGAGTATCGATGCGTATTTCGGCCCGTACATTACTGCCGCCAGCACAATAGGTATAAGTACCAGCGAGAGGTTGAAGGTGCCGATTTTAATGAGATAGCTCATTAACTGGAGCACGATGATGATGGCGGTGAACAGACCGAGCAACGCGGCGTTCATGGATTTTGCTTTTGTGTTTGACATAAAAATTACCTCCGATACTGTCCGCTTTGGCGGTACAGTTCATTAATATTTGCAATCCGCTTAAAGCGGTTGTTGCCGTCAGTTGTTTTTTTCGTAGATTACCCGAAGTCCCTCCAGTAAAAGGTTTTCATTGTATATTATATTTTTTTTGCAGTAGGTTATTATTTCTTTTGAAAGTCCGCCGGTCGCTACCACGGTGGGGATTTCGCCGAGCTCCTCCTCAATTCTGTCGAGCAGGCCGTCAAGCATCGCAGCGGTGCCGTAGATAAGCCCCGACTGCATACATTCTACGGTGTTGGAGCCTATTGCGGCCTTAGGTGCCTCAAGCGGTATAGAGGGCAGCTGTGAGGTGTTTTCTGTAAGCGCCTTGAGGGTAAGCCGCACGCCTGCCGCTATCATTCCGCCGAGAAAAACTGCGTTGCGGTCGAGCACGCTGACAGTAGAGGCGGTGCCCATATCGATTATGACACAGGGCATTTTGTAGGCGTCTATTGCTCCGACAGCGCCTGCCACAAGGTCGGCGCCGAGCTGAGCGGGATTGTCTATCTTGATATTGAGACCGGTTTTGACGCCGGGGCCGAGCATCAGCGGGAATATATCGCACAGCTTTGCGACCGCGCGGCTGACGCTGTCACCGACCGAAGGGACCACAGAGGAAATTATACAGTCCTCAATATCGGAATAGGAGAGTGAGTAAAGCTCCAATATATCCTTTATTTCAATAGCGTACTGATCGGCGGTTTTCAGATGATCGGTCGCGAGCCGCGCCGTAAAGGAAAGTATGTTGTCCCGAAACGCGCCGAGGGTTATGTTAGTATTTCCGATATCTATTGCCAGCAGCATAATTACTCTCCTTTCTCTGTTTCTTATATTATAAGCATTTATCTCCGTAAAATCAACAATTTTATTGACAAGCGGCAAAATTATTGATATAATACAGTTTGCTGAATGAAAATTTAGCTCCTTGCTCCGTGAAACTAACGGGGCCAAAAGTCCAGAAGGAGGTGCAAAGTAAATGGCCAATAAGTATGAGGCAGCCATTGTTCTTTCGGTTATGCAGGGTGAGGATGCCACCGCCGCGTTAAAGGAAAAGTTCAATGACCTTATCGCCAAGAACGGTACCGTCGAAAACGTCGATGATTGGGGCAAG
>USHL01000271.1 GCA_900554525.1 uncultured Oscillospiraceae bacterium
CGCAGCAGGGCAGTTTGCACGCAAAACCGGCAGCCGGAGCCTGCGCGAAGCGGAAACAGCATCCTTTTCCGGGAAGAAAACGAGCGGACGGATTACCGTGATACCCGTTCTGCCAAGGTATGTGACGGGTGCAAACGTGTTCAATCTGGCTTCAAAAAACAAACTCAGCAAAAAAGTCTCAAGAACATCTTCACGGTTATGTCCGAGTGCAACAAGGTTGCAGCCCTTTTCAAGTGCAATGTCGTTCAATGCCCCGCGCCGCATTTTCGCACACATAGCGCATGGATTCTTTTCTTTGCGTATGTTGAAAACAACATCTCCGATATCCGTTTTGCGCACTTCAAAGTCAATATCATGTTCCTTTGCGAACCCTTCGATTCCGCTTGTATCCTGTTCAACAATGCCAAGGTCAAGCATAACAGCGCATAAATCATACTTCTTCTTTGAAAAAAGCTGATAAAGCTTAAGTCCGTACATCAGCAGAAGGCTGTCCTTGCCTCCGCTCACACCGACGCAAATCTTGTCGCCGTCCTGTATCATATTGTATCGTTCATCTGCACGTCTGATGCAGCCGAGAACCTGTTTCATTTGTATATTTCTTTCTGTACTTCTTTTTGAAAGTTTACTTCCGCGCGCAAAAGCAAATCAATTCTCAAGCTCACAGCCGAGCGTGTGTACGCGGTCGTTTTATTCACCGCTAAATTATACCGTATCCGGCTCATTTTGTATAGCTTTTTTTGTCGAAAGACCGATAGCCTGTCCGAATGCTCACATAATCAACGGCATTTCGGGCAAAATATGCCCGGTGAATCCGTGCGGACATGTTTTGCGTTCGACGATCATAAACAGGAAAAGAGGAAAGACAGCATGGAGCGATTCAATTTCGCATTACAATCGATTAAGTGTTTTTTTGCTGTTCGCATGCCTTTGCCCCGGCTCGGCGCCTTCGTTTTTTTCGTTATACTGCTTATGTTGTTTTACGGAATTCGACTTGATGCAAAGGTGCTGCTGCGCGGATATTTCTGTGAAATAAAAATCAAAGTGATTCTTCTCTTCGGAATTATCCGAATTAAGCTTCGTTATTGTCTCGAATATGAGCCGTTTAACGGCATCACTGTTTTTCAGGTTAACAACAGACAGCTGAAACCCGTTCGTCCGCGCAAAAAAAGGAGAGGCAGCCTTTTCAGAAAAATCATGATGTAGAATTAGTGGAAAAGGCAGGTCAGAATTATCGGAGCAGATATACAAACGATTTCCTGATCATGCCTTGCAAAAATCTTTATTTATGAGATAATATTCGTTGCAGTTTATCGGCAACTAGAACGGGAGAAAATGACAGACTGTGAGCGGACTGTGGACGTTTCTTTCACGGCCTGTCATTTTCTTCCGCTTAGCCACAATATCTATAAAGAAACAGTAGGAGCATATTATGAAAGAAAAGAACAACGTCCATCTGCTGCGTTCTCTGTTTTTATCAACATTTTATTTGAGTGCCTTCACCTTCGGAGGCGGCTATGTGATTGTGACATTGATGAAACAGAAGTTTGTGGATGAGCTTCACTGGATAGATGAGGATGAAATGCTGGATCTGGTAGCTATTGCCCAGTCGGCACCTGGGGCCATTGCGGTGAATGGAGCCATTGTGGTGGGCTACAAGCTGGCCGGAGTGACGGGACTTCTGACGGCAGTGCTGGGGACGGTGCTTCCGCCGTTTTTAATTCTGTCGGTGATCTCGGTCTGCTATGAAGCATTTCGTTCCATGACACTGATTGCCCTCATGCTGGAAGGCATGCAGGCAGGTGTGGGAGCTGTTATCGCATCCGTAGTCTGGGATATGGGAAGCGGCATTACAAAGGAAAAGGACACGGTCAGTATACTGGTCATGATTGCTGCATTTGCCGTTTCCATGATTTTTAACATTAACGTGATCTTCATCATTCTGGCAGCGGGAATTTTAGGATTTGTCAGAACCATGCTGCAAAGAAGGAGGGGGCAGGTATGATTTATTTACGTTTATTTTTAAGCTTTCTCCAGATTGGGGCATTCAGTTTTGGAGGCGGTTATGCGGCACTTCCTCTCATTCGTCATCAGGTGGTGGAGGCAAATGGCTGGCTTCAGTTGTCGGAATTTACGGATCTCATTACCATTTCCCAGATGACACCTGGTCCCATTGCCGTCAATTCAAGATCGGAAGAGCGTCGTGTAGGGAAAGAGTG
>USHL01000272.1 GCA_900554525.1 uncultured Oscillospiraceae bacterium
GTTTCCGTCCATAATTATCGCGATATGCCGCGGCAAGGGACGTTCCGCCGGCTTTTGTTTTTTAAAAAGCGGCATTTTTACACCTCAAAAAGCGGGCAGAAAGGGTCTGCCCGCAGCCCCGCAAGGGGGAATTTTTTAATCTTTCCGCGGCGGAAATTCCTGCCGCAGTCTCCGTCGCGGGCGCCCGGCCCGCCCCAAAGACAGGAGAAATTATATTTCCAGTATTTCCTTTTCCTTAACGGCGGCCAGCTCGTCGATTTCCTTGCAGAACCGGTCGGTCAGATTCTGTATCTTCTTTTCGCCGTCGGTCACGTCGTCCTCGGTAATCTCGTTGGATTTTTTAAGCCCCTTGAGCTTTTCGAGCGCGTCGCGGCGGGTATTGCGCACCGCCACCTTGTTTTCCTCGGCGGCCTTTTTAACATCCTTTACTATCTCCTTTCGGCGCTCCTCGGTGAGCGGCGGGAACGAAAGACGTATAACCTTGCCGTCGTTCTGCGGATTTATCCCGATATCGGAGGTAAGTATCGCCTTTTCGATGCTTTTAAGGGTAGACGCGTCCCACGGCTGTATAAGCAGTGTGCGCGGCTCCGGCACCGAAACGGCGGCCATCTGCTGAACAGGCGTCGGAACGCCGTAATAATCGACCGTCACACGGTCGAGGACCGAAACATTGGCGCGCCCCGCGCGTATCGACTTGAACTCGCGCTCCAGAACGGCGACCGTCTTGTTCATTTTATCCTCGGTAGTTTTCAAAAGCTCTTTCATATGCCTGCCTCCATTTATATTTTATTTAACAATAGTGCCGATATTCCTGCCGGTCATCGCTTCGACGATATTTTCCGGCTTATTAAGGTTGAAAACCAGAATTTTTATGCCGTTATCCATACACAGCGAGGCCGCGGTGCTGTCCATAACGTGCAGACCCTTCTGCAGTACGTCGAGATGTGAAAGCTCGTCAAATTTTTTAGCGTCGGGATTAAGCTTCGGGTCGCTGTCGTAAACGCCGTCGACATTGGTGGCTTTGAAAATGATGTCGGCGCCTATCTCGGCCGCCCTGAGCGCCGCGGTCGTATCGGTCGAGAAGAAAGGATTGCCGGTGCCGCAGCCGAATATCACGACCCTGCCCTTTTCAAGATGCCGCACCGCCTTGTTGCGGATATACGGCTCGGCTATCTGCCGCATTTCAATGGCGGTCTGTACCCGCGCGGTAACGCCGAGCTGTTCGAGCGCGTCGGCCAGCGCCAGCGAGTTTATGGTGGTGGCGAGCATGCCCATATGGTCCGCCCGCGTGCGGTCCATCTTGCCGCTTGAGCGGCCGCGCCAGAAATTCCCGCCGCCGACCACAATGGCGATCTCGACCCCCATATCCACGCACTTCTTTATACTGGAGCAGATTTCCAGCACCTTGTCAAAATCTATCCCCGCGCCCTTTTCGCCCGCAAGCACCTCGCCGCTGAGCTTCAAAAGCACACGCTTATATGCAGCTTCCATATCAACGCTCCGTTCGGTTATTATATTAAATATATTGTACCTTAAACGCAGACTAAAGTCAATCTTAAATATACCGTTTCAAGCCCCGCCGTGCAGGTATATAATAACGGGATACCGCTTAGCGGCGCACAATAAACTTTTCATATTATGAAATATTTTTGCGTTTTCAGCCGATAGATCAAGCCTTCATATAAGAAATACTTTAAAGCAGCGAACATCGGTTAATTCCGTAATCATATGAGCTTCTGAGCGATTTTATATCAATCAGGGGAGCCTGAGGTGCGGGGCTTTTATTTTCAGTATTTAACCTTCCCGAACTTTCGGTTAATACAAAATCCGACTTGTAAAATCGCCAAACAGCATAAAAAGAAATTTATAACAAAACCGCCTATTACTGTCCGAACCAAAGAGTCACGGATTTCAATAGGCGGTTCAATATGTCGGCAGGAAGCAAAAAGATGCCGCTTAAACAAAAGAGAACGAATGAAAAAATAAGAGCCTCAACTACGCATCTGCGTGCCGAGGCTCGGATTGGTGGAGCAGGGGTGCTCAAGGATGAACACCCCTCCGAAGCTCCGGTTTCGCCTTCAAATGCCGTTTCTATATCATCCAGCGGGATATTGTCAATGCTCAACGGCTTCTTGCTGGCGTTGATGATGAGGGTAAAGTGGTCGTCATACAGATAGATGGAATGAACAAAGATATTGATGATGGCT
>USHL01000273.1 GCA_900554525.1 uncultured Oscillospiraceae bacterium
ACCAGAATAGCCGCCCGCGTTTATCCATAAATATGCCCATTGTTCCTTTGTTACGGTAAATTCATAGGAAATCCGGGTCCAGTCGGCATAATTTACCGAAACATTCTGATTAGCTCCGCCGCTTTCGGCCCAACTGCCGAGGCCCCACGCCAGATGCATAAGCAGCGGGTCACCCGCCGTATGAGTGTTTCCCTTTATATAAGCGGTGAAAACATAGGTGTGGTCCTGCTGCCACTTTTCACCCATATTGCTCAAAGCGACGTTTACATGAGTATTTGAAGCATTGTTGGCATCGTAATCCTGTACAAAATGCACCGCGCCTACATTGCCGTTGCCCTCTGATACCAGCTCAAGGTCGGCCGTGCCCGGCATATCCGGGTCACTGTAATCAGCGTCCTGCCAGTATTCAAGCGACGGCATGGATTTCAGCGGATTCAGCGCCGCATTGTCGATAAGCATGCGGTCGCCCGCCGCGCCCTGAAAAACGATGCGCAGCTGCACGCTCGCAGTATTCTGCGGGGTTCTGAAATTGCCAGAAATACGTTTCCAGCTGCTGTCGAGAGCACCCTCCGAATTAAGCCGGAAATCGCTTATCGGGTTTCCATCCGCGTCAAAATAATATCCCGTAAATATATAATAAGGCGAAGCACCTACGCCCTTTATATCAAGGCTCGCCTGATAATCGGTATTCGGCTCTGCCGCGATATTTACTGTTGAAAGGCTGACCCAGCCTTCTCCCGCCGCGGCCGATTCGCCCTTGGTCATCTCCAGCACGCCGCCATGGGCTTCATCAAATGAAAGCTCAAGCGTATCTTCGGTACTGTTGTCAGAAATGAACCATTTAAGCTCTCCCTCTTCTGCATGCGCACCGTTAAAGCTGCCGTTGAACTCATCAAGCGGCAGATAAGAATAAATTATATCCTCAAAGCCGCCGTTGGCAAGAAGATTGTTTCCGGTCACCAGCGTAAAGCCGTCCTCCCGGCAAAAATCACCTTTGCCGCCGAGGATATCCTTTCCTTCGCTGTCGGTCACGGTAAGCTTATCAACATAAAAATCGCTCTTGTTGTTGTACTGACTGAAACAGAAAACATAAAGGCTTTCGCCGTTCGAAGTAAAATCATAGCTGAATTCGGTCCAGTCCTCAAAAACCGACCTGCCCTGTGTGATATTTGTATAAGCGTCATTTATATGAGCATTGTCGGCAAAGCGCAGCACCTGGTCGGGATAGGTCACGCTGCCCTTTACCATCATCGAAACGGTATATTCCTTTCCCGCTTCGGCCTCAGGAGCTATTATCGCCAGCCACATGTCTCCCTCAACGGCGGTATTTACAAAATGCAGGGCGCCGTCGCTCTCAAAGCCCTCCTCTACCGTTTCGGCATAGCGAGTGGCGGTATTGCTCCATTTATTGCCGTTTCCGTCAGGATAAAAATACCATTCTCCGTCGGAATACCCCGCCGCGTCGCGGTCGGAGTATATCGGTACCGCCGAGCTGTATTTATAAAGGAAAGCGTTGTCTGCCGTGTATAAATCTCCGGCTGAAGAGCTTTCCCCGCCGAACGTGACGGTAAGCCGCATGTAGTCCGCATTCTCAGGAACGGTAATATCTCCGGCATACTCCGCAAAATCTCCCGAAATCGCTCCCGAGGAAATTACCGCGGACTCGCCGGCCGGCTCTTCGGCTTCGGCGTCGGCAAAAAATTCAGCGGCAACCAAAGCATTTGCATTTCCGGCGCCGGACTTCAGCGATATGCCGGTACGGTACCGGTCGCCTCCGCTTACCCTGACAGGCTCTGAGCAAAGCTCCACGCTGCCGCCTTTAAGGGTAACGCCGGCTGCGCTTCCGCTGATACCATCAGCCTCGGAAAGCTCCCCGCTGCCCGAAAGCTCCCAGCCCGAAAAGCCCTCAAACACCTGATCCTCAAATGCGGAAAAGGCCGGAAAGGACAGCGAGCTCAACGCTATTATTAAGCTTAAAAGCAGCGCCGCCGGCCTTTTTATACGGCTGCAAAGTCCTCCTTGCATAGTAACACTCCCTCACATGCATTTTTTATATTTCAAGTATACCTCAGCCTATAAAAAATGTCGTCAAGCTTTTTTGTCTGTAAGGTTACTTTTTTTTACCTTTTTTGTTTATGATTGACGTTTTGACACGCATTTTCGTACATTTTTTAAACAAATACTCCTT
>USHL01000274.1 GCA_900554525.1 uncultured Oscillospiraceae bacterium
TGAGCCGCTGTGCAGGAAAACGCCTTTATTATAATCGCGCACCTGTGCGGCGCTTTCGGCAAACGCCTTTTGCTCCGCCGTAAGCTGCGGCCAAAAGGACAGCTTTTCCAGAAACTCGTTCAAACCGTTCAAAAAAACATCTCCTTAACCAAGCGCCGTGTCGAGCACCATCATCAGCACAAAGCCTGCCGCAGTACCCACCGTGCCGATATTGCTGTGCGGCCCCGACTGGGCTTCCGGTATCAGCTCCTCTACAACCACGTATATCATAGCGCCCGCCGCAAAGGCAAGGATATACGGCAGCACAGGGGTCACAAGCGAAGTCAGGAGTATCGTTACGGCGGCGCCGACAGGTTCCACCACGCCCGACATCGCACCGTAGGCAAACGCACGTCTTTTGGAAATACCGCCCGAAACAAGAGGCGCCGAAATAACCGCGCCCTCGGGAAAATTCTGGACCGCAATTCCGACCGACAGCGCCAGCGCGCCCGCAGAGGTGATGACGGTACTGCCTTCAAGCATACCCGCAAGCACGACGCCGACCGCCATACCCTCCGGGATATTGTGCAGCGTAACCGCAAGAACCAGCATAAAGGATTTGCCGAGACGAGACGGACGCCCCTCCGGCTTATCGCCGTTCATATGAAGATGCGGTATCAGTGAATCAAGAACCAGTAAAAAGAGTATTCCCAAAATGAAGCCGGCCGCTGCCGGAAGCCAGGCGGGCGCTCCCGAACCCTCCGCCATTTCGACAGCGGGTATCAAAAGCGACCAGACCGACGCCGCAATCATCACTCCCGAGGCAAAGCCAAGCAATGCTTTCTGCACGGGCGGGCTCATCTGTTTTTTAAAAAAGAATACTGTTCCGGCGCCAAGCACAGTGCCTGCTAAGGGCAGCAAAAGCCCCAGAAGAGTCTTAACAGTCAGGCTCATCAAAGTACCAGAGACGGAGCGGTATATACCCGCGACTTAAGCTCGCTGTTGAGCATATACAGCCCCTTTGAGTCGGTGCCGAAAAGCTCCATTTTAGTTATCATATCGGCGGCGTTCTTTTCCTCCTCGCCCTGCTCCTTAACAAACCAGTCAAGCAGCTGCATGGTTCTGAAATCGCGGTCGGCGAATGCCTCGGCATAAATATTGTTTATAAGGCTTGTAACAAATTTTTCATGCTTGAGCCCCGCCTTGAGGGGAGCCATATTATTATCAAGCTTTTGATCAGGCTGGGCAATCGCGCCAAGCGTTATCTTTTCCTCATTGTTCTGGAGATATTGATAAAAAAGCAGCGCGTGGTCCTGCTCCTCCCGGGCCTGCACCTTATACCAATTTTCAAAGCCGTCAAGGCCTACCGAACCGTAATAATTAGCAAAATCAAGGTAAAGATAAGCCGAATAAAACTCGTGGGTTATCTGCTCGTTTATAAGCTGTGCTACTTTTCTGTTCATGTGCTTTTATTCCTTTCTTTTAAATTTATTATTTTTCAGTAAATTTATCTTGTTATTTAGTTGCGTGTGCCCGCACCTCATGCAACCGGATTTCCTACATAAATTCGAATTTAATCTGTATTCGCCGCGAGCACCATTCTTATTACCCGTTGAACCATTATTGACTTTACCTAAAATTACTATTCCTATGAAACAGTTTTTATCTTGTCTTTTCATTATTCTGGTCTGTTTCTCTTGTACTAAATTCGAGGAGGAATATCAATGTGAGGAAATGCTGCCCGAAACGAGGACCGGAATGGCATTGAGCAACGGCAATCCCTATTCATTCAAAAATATCCAATCGGCAGCCAATCAAATAGCCGTTTTTGAAGGAACGACTCCTATACGTTTAACTCCGACTCATCTATATGTCCGGTTTTTCGTACAAGATACGGTTCAATATTGCATGTTGAGTGACAGTATGCGTTTATCGCTTTACCCGTATCCGTTGGACCGCCGATTAAGTTCCGGTGAAATGCACCAGTATTTAACCAATCAACACAATCAATATTTTTATTCCGTATTGCCGATAAAAAATCTATCTATTCTTTCCAGTGTGCAATGCAATATTTTGGACACTTTGTATATGCAACCGACCAATTCTTTGTTGAGAACAAACTCTATGGAGAATGAAGAAGAGATGATGGACGGAAATACGGACGAGTCTTCAGGAGTGGAGAATGGTTTGTATAGGACTTCAGCCA
>USHL01000275.1 GCA_900554525.1 uncultured Oscillospiraceae bacterium
AATACATATCCGGCCGGAGTGAAAAGCAAAAAAATGATAATAAACAGTGTAATGATTGCCGAAAGATTCATGAAACGATTGGAAAATAAACTTTTGCTGAAAATTGTTCCGTTAAGTTTGTTATTATAACAATGGAATATCTGGGTAATCCCAAGCGTTGCAAAAGCCATTGTCATGCCCACTGCCTCACCGCTCCGGCTTCCTACGGCAAATGCTGCAAGAGTCATCGCAGCGATAAAAACACTCTGTAAAGCAATTGAAATAAGCACACTGCCATCAAAAAGCTTTCTTGCACTGTATCCCGCTTTACGCTTCATTACCGACGGCTCCGCCTTTTCCATACTGAGCGAAATAGCCGGCGCACAGTCAGTAAGCAAATTTATCCACAAAAGCTGCACCGCCGCAACCGGGGCCGCGGAAAAAATCAGCATTCCGAACAGCACACTGATAATCTCTGCAAAATTACAGCTCAAAAGGTAGTAAAGCGATTTTTTAATATTATCAAAGAGTCCGCGGCTTTCACGCACTGCACACACAATCGAATTAAAACGACTGTTGGCTATCTCTATATCCGCGCTGCCCTTTGCGACATCGGCGCCGAATTTGCCCATAGCACAGCCAACATCTGCCGCCGCAAGCGCGTCGGCGTCGTGAATGCTGTCGCCTGTAACCGTAACGGTTTTCTTTTTACTTTGCCAAGCTTTTACGATACGCAGCTTATCACTCGGAGAAACACGGGCAAATACTGAATATTTTTCAATATTCGCTGCCAGCGTATCGTCATCCATCGCGTTCAGTTCTTCGCCTGTTATGGCTTCTGTGCCGTCTTTCAATATTCCGATGCGGCGTGCCACCGCCTTTGCAGTGATAAGGTTGTCGCCGGTAATCATTACCGTCCTTACGCCGGCGCCGTTCAAAACCTCGATATCCGAAATCACACTATCACGCGGAGGATCGTTCAATCCGATCAAGCCTACAAATGTAAGTTCGGTTTCTATTTCTGCAGGATTGGGATTGGCAGGTATTGTATCAAGACGGCGCATCGCAATGCAGACTATCCTTAAGGCATCATCGGCCAGTTCGTCGTTCAGCTTAAGTATTTCTTGAGTATTGCAGCCGCTGCATTTAGGAAGAACTATTTCCGCAGCGCCCTTTACTATCGCGAACGGTGTTTCGTTAATCATAGTGATGACCGTCATTGTCTTGCGGTCTGAATCAAACGGAATAACCGCAAGTTTTGGAAAAATAGCTCCGATATCCTTATCCGACATAGAGCCGTATGCAAGGCAGGCGTTTTTTATGGCGGTTTCGGTAGAATCATTTTCAAGTGTGGAGCAGGCGGCTGCCAGCTTTAAAACCGTTACGCTTTTTTCATCAAGCGGCTCGTTTTCGGCATCGGTAAGCTTATCACCGTCGTATATTTTAGTGAGTACCATCCGATTACGGGTAAGTATACCCGTTTTATCCGAACATATTATATCGGTTTTTCCGATATATTCAAGCGCCTTGGAATCCTTGATTTTTATGTTGTCGGCAATTATGCGCTGTACTCCGGTTGCAATGACTATTGTGGCAATAGCCGGTAAGCCCTCCGGAATGGCGGCCACCGCGAGAGCTATAGAATTTACAAGCACCTTTAAGGTCATACTCGCAAAATTACCGTTTGAGAAATTCTGAATCATTCCTATTATAAATACAATAAGGCAGATAATAAGAATACCGGCGTTAACGAATTTTCCTACAACATCAAGCTCGTTTTCAAACGGCAGCGTCTCTTCCCCGGTCTGCTGCATTATTGCCTCGGTACGTCCGAGCTCGGTATTAAGCCCTGTTGCTACAACTACCGCCTTTGCACTGCCATGAACAACATTGCTGCCTGAAAACACCATATTGCTGCGCTGTTCTATCGCCGCAATATCCTCCGCGACAGACGCGCTGCTTTTTTCTACCGGTATCTCGTCGCCGGTTATCTGTACCTCATTGCAGCGGAATTCATTGCTTTCGAGTATCCTCGCATCTGCGGAAATATAATCCCCTTCCTCGAGCATTATTATATCTCCGGGGACCAAAGCGGCAGAATTAATACTCCGCAAAACACCGTCGCGAAGCACCCTTACGGAAGGGCTTGCCGCATTTTTCATACTTTCTATGGCATTATCACAGCTGTAAACATGATAAGCGCTT
>USHL01000276.1 GCA_900554525.1 uncultured Oscillospiraceae bacterium
CCGCTGCGGAAAATATGGATCTTGCCGTCCGGCGCGGTATAGCGGCAAATTATTATGAAAGGACTGCGCCGGTGATGACCGCCTCGGTTTTTATCCGAGAGCTTTTCAATATTCCGAAAGCAACCGCCAGAACGGCCGCCAAAAGGAGGAACAGCGCACCGAAACCGGTGAAAACGGCAGTAAAAAGCCTTAAGCCCAAATTATTTTTCATCAAATCAATCCCTTTAAGAAATCACACATATTTTACGGCTTAAAGGGAGCTTTGTCAAGCTTTCGCGCTCATGGATCTCAGGGCGTTGAGTATCGCAAGTATCATTACGCCCACATCGGCAAAAATGGCCATCCACATATCGGCGAAGCCGACAGCGCTGAAAATAAGCACCGCTGCTTTGACGGCCAGTGCGAAAACTATGTTCTGTTTTACAATCGCCATTGTACGCCGGGAGATTTTTACCGCCGCAGCGAGCGCCGAGGGCTTGTCGTCCATGAGGACGATGTCCGCCGCCTCTATTGCGGCGTCGCTGCCCATAGCTCCCATTGCCACGCCGACGTCGGCGCGGGCAAGCACCGGCGCGTCGTTTATACCGTCTCCGGTAAAAGCAAGAGGTGAGCCGTCTTTCAAAAGCTCCTCAACCGCGGCGACCTTATCCGACGGCAGAAGACCTGTGCGTATTTCGTCTATGCCGAGCTCTTTCCCGACTGCTTCGCCGATTTCTTTTCTGTCTCCGGTAAGCATTACGGTTTTAGAGACGCCGAGAGATTTCAGGGCGATTACCGCTTCTTTGGAATCGGGCTTGATTTCGTCGGATATGACGATATGGCCTAAGTATTCCGCCCCTTCGGAGATATGGATAACGGTGCCTGTGATATGGCAGTCATGCCAGTCGGCGCCCGCCTTGTCCATAAGCCGGCCGTTTCCGGCGAATATATCCCGTCCGTCTATCTGTGCTTCGATTCCGAGACCGGCGTATTCGGTCACTCTGCCGATCCGGGACGGGTCGATATGGCCCTTGTGTGCGTTTATTATCGATTCGGCTATCGGGTGCTTGGAATAGCTTTCGGCGGCGGCCGCAATATCTAACAGGGCTTCCTCGGAAATGGTTTCGGGATGTATCGCCATTACCTTGAATATTCCCTTTGTGAGGGTGCCGGTTTTATCAAAAACTATAGTTTTAATATGGGCCAGAACTTCCATGTAATTGGCGCCCTTAATAAGTATGCCTTTTTTGGAGGCGCCGCCTATGCCGCCGAAGAATGAGAGAGGGACAGATATTACCAGCGCGCAGGGGCAGGAAACCACAAGAAAGACAAGCGCGCGCTGTATCCAGCCGACCCAGTTTCCGCCCGTGACCAGCGGGGGTATTACAGCCAGCAGCAGCGCGAGACCGACTACTATGGGAGTATAGTAACGCGCAAAACGGGTGATAAAGTTTTCGGCTTTCGCTTTTTTTGCGGAGGAGTTTTCCACAAGATCCAATATCTTTGAGACGGTGCTTTCGCAAAAGACGCTTTCGGCTTTTAAAGTTATCACGCCGCTCAGGTTTACCGTTCCGCTTACCACCCGGTCGCCTTCGGCGATGTCGCGGGGCAGGCTTTCACCGGTAAGCGCGGCGGTGTCGACCGAGCTTTTCCCGCTCAGAACTGTCCCGTCGAGGGGTATTTTTTCTCCCGGCCTGACAATTAAGGTCTCGCCTGCGGCGACCTCCTCCGGAGATACGGTATATTCCTTTTCATCTCTGATAACCGTGGCGCTGTCGGGGCGTATATCCATAAGCGCGGCTATGCTTTTGCGGCTTTTTCCGACGGCGATGCTCTGAAAAAGCTCTCCTGTCTGATAAAACAGCATTACGGCGGCAGCTTCGGTGTATTCGCCGAGCGCCAGCGCGCCTACCGTGGCGACCGACATAAGAAATTGCTCGTCAAAAAGCTGCCCGTGCGCGATATTGCGCAGCGCCGAAAAAATAACATCCCAACCGATTATCAAATAGGGAACGAGAAAGGCGGCAAGCTTTAATGCTCCGTTAAGCGGCAGAAGCGCAGCTGCTATAAGCCCGGCCGCCGATATGATGATTCTTATCAGTGTCAGCTTTTGTTTGCGGCTCATATTATCATCCTCACAATTTTATATTGCAGCCGGGCTCTATTCTGCGGCAGACCCTGACCGCTTTTTTCATAAT
>USHL01000277.1 GCA_900554525.1 uncultured Oscillospiraceae bacterium
AGTTTCTTTTTTCTCACACAAAAACCGCCGGAAAATTTTCCGGCGGTTCCTTTTACAGTATTTTGGCAAACAAAAGCTCATACGGTTCGTTTTCGAGAGTAAAGCCTCCCACGGCCTTATAGCCGAGCTTTAAATAAAAATGCTGAGCATATTCGCTTTGCGCGGAAGAGGTCATAACGGTTTTATATCCGCGCCGCCGCATTTCCTCCTCAAAATATAAAATAAGCGCCTTCCCGATTCCTCGGCCGCGCAGCGGTTCGGCGACGCGCAGCATATTCACAAACGGTATACTGTCCCAGAACAAGCCGTATCTCAACCAGCCCGCAAAATCGTTCCCGTCAAAAGCGGCAAGCACTTCCCCGTTTTCTATCTTTGCTTTAAGCACTAAGCCTGATATCCAGGTGTCCTGCCCGGCAATAATTTCAAATTCCTCCGGCGCTGCAAACCGTATCTGCATTTATACCGCTCCTTTTTACGTCAAAAGCGACGAAGTCGCTTCATCTTCATACTGACGGGTATAAAGAGAATAGTAATAACCGCGCTTTGCAATAAGCTCCGTATGTGTACCCTGCTCTACTATTTTCCCGTCGCGCACCACCAGAATAAGGTCGGCGTTCCTGACAGTGGAAAGCCTGTGTGCAATAACAAGCGACGTCCGCCCTTTTATTATTTTGTTAATAGCCGACTGTATCCGCTGTTCGGTAATGGTATCGACCGAGGCGGTGGCCTCGTCAAGCACTAAGATTTTCGGGTCGGCCAGCACCGCCCGCGCGAAGGAAATAAGCTGTTTTTCGCCGGTGGAAAGCAAATCTCCGCCCTCGCCGACATCGCTTTCAAGTCCGTTCTCAAGCTTTTCGACAACCCCCTCGGCCGAGACAAGCCTGAGCGCGTCGGCTATCTGCTCCTCCGTGGCATCAGGATTACCGTATATGAGATTTTCCCTTACCGTTCCCGAAAACAGATGCGGCGTCTGTAAAACATATCCGATCGCGCTGTGCAGCCAAAGCTGTGAGCGCTCTCGGGCATCCCGTCCGTCTATCAGCACTGCTCCGCTTGTTGGCTCAAAAAAGCGGCAGACCAGATTAACCAGTGTGGATTTACCAGCTCCGGTCTCACCGACAATAGCGATATTAGACCCGAAAGGAATCTTCAGATTAAAATGCTCAAGCACATATTCGTCTCCGTCCGGGTAACGGAAGCTGACATCGCGGAATTCAATATCCCCTTTTATTTCCTCCCAGTTTTCACGTTTGGGATTAAAGCTGTCGCCGTATTTAGCAATTACCTCCGGAGTATCGGCAACATCGGATTCTGTTTCGATAAGCCGAGTAAAACGCTCGATATTGACCTGTGTCGTAATGAGATTCGATATGCTGTCGATAAGCCAGCGGACCGGCTCCATCATTCCCTGTGCATATGACATAAACATCGAAAAGGTTCCGACCTCGCTTTGGGCAATATAGCCGCCGCGCCACAGTACTATCGCCAAAGCTGCCGATGAGGCAAAATTCATTGTGGCGGAAAAAAGTCCGCGAAGTCTGGCAGCCTTTACCGATTTTTTATACATTTCTTTGGTATCCGCGTTGAAATGCACGGCCATCTTATCCTCAATAACTAAGGTCTTGATCGTTTTGGCCCCGGTTATGCCCTCGTTGAAATTGCCGGTTATTTTTGAATTTATCTCACGTATTTCACGGTTGACTCGAATAAGTCCTTTCTGAAACACCGAAAATATAACCGAGATAAGCGGAACGATAAGCACAACCAGCACCGCAAGCCTTGCATTTATCGCAAACATAACGCCTATCGAGCCGATAAGGTAGGACATATGCCAGACGCCGTCCATCATAGTCCAGGAGACCAGCGAGCCGATACGGGAGGTATCGCTCATAATCCGCGCGTGTATATATCCGACGCTATTCTGATTATAGTATGAAAACGACAGCGTCTGCAAATGGCTGAACGCGGCGTTCCGCAGATCGCGGTTTATGCTGACCTCAATACGCATAGCATAAGCGCAGGCAACATAGTTAACGGCCCCCGCCGCAAAAATAGAAAATACATATATAACTATAAAAACCGGAAGGGTGTCAAGCGTGCCGCCTCCCACAAAATGGTTCAGGGCGTAACGCTGATAAAGAGGCAGAATAATATCCACCGCACT
>USHL01000278.1 GCA_900554525.1 uncultured Oscillospiraceae bacterium
ATCGGTCAGAATACGGCGTGCTATGAAGCTTATAGAGTCCGGTCTGACTATTTCCGAAATTGCAGAAAGGCTGGGCTTTTCCAGTACAAATTATTTCCATAACTCTTTTAAGCGCGAGACCGGAATGACCCCGACGGAGTACAAAGCGAAAAATCAATAATGAACTGAAAACCTCCCTTTTTCTGCAAAGAATGACAAAATAATATGCACCCCGAAAGTCATACACTTTAGGAGGTGCATATCATCAGCGTGTGGATTTTTTGATACAGGAATAAGGCTCCGCAGTATAAATTTGCTGCGGAGCCTATATTATTAATACATAAAATATTCCCTGACATTCAAAGTCATTCGTTCAGCTCGGCTATGGTCACACCGTTTTCGCCCTCACCGAATCCGCCGGTACGGAAGCTTTTTATATTCTTATGAGATCGCAGATGCGCCTGTACCGCCTTTCTAAGCACTCCGGTTCCTTTTCCGTGTATCACTGTAACGGTAGAAATGCCGGAAAGCACCGCATTATCGATATATTTGTCAAGCTCCATAAGCGCCTCATCCGAAGCCATACCGCGCAAATCCACTTCTCCGGAAACAGTGCGCTGTCCGCGTGAAGCAAGCCCCGTCACCCTGCGGGTTTTCTTAAATTCGGTCGAAGCGCTGTTTTTACTCTTTACTCTCAGATTGTCGAAACCGACCCACATTTTTATCGCTCCGGACATCACAAACGCCCGCTTTTCCTCCGGTTTTACCTCAATGACCGTCGCGTCGCGGTTTATGTCGGCTACAAGAACTATGTCTCCCTTGCTGACATTTTCCACCGCCTTGCCCGAAGCCCTGCGCTCGGTAACCGGATCGGCGCTTGCTTCGAGCTCGTTTACAGTCTTTTTAAAGGAAGCTCTGGCCCTTTCGGCTATTTCGGCGGCATTCTTCGCGTTAAGCTGTTTTTTCATTTCCTCAAGCTCGTTTAACAGTGCACCTGATTTATAACGCGCGTTTTCAATTATCGCATTGGCCTGCTCGCGGGTCTGCTCCATCAGCTTCTGCTGTTTTACCTCAAGCTCGTGCTCGCGCATTACGCTTTTGCGCTCCGCCTCGTCAAGCCTGTGACGAAGTGCAAGCACCTTTTTATGCTCTTCCTCAGCCGCACGGCGAGCAGTCTCAAGTGATTCCACCACACGCTCAAACCGCAGATCGTTATCCGAAACCTCTGCTTTTGCGCTTTCGATTATGCCGTCGTCCAGACCCAGCCTTTTGGAAATTGCAAAAGCGTTTGAGCGGCCCGGCATACCGATTATAAGCCGATAGGTAGGTTTAAGGGTAGCCACGTCAAATTCGCAGGAGGCGTTTTCCACCCCTTCTGTATCGATAGCATATGACTTGAGTTCAGGATAATGAGTGGTAGCGGCGACTTTCGCTCCCATAAATTTAAGCCGCATAAGTATAGCCTTGGCCAGCGCCGCGCCCTCTACCGGATCGGTACCGGCACAAAGCTCATCGAAAAGCACCAGCGAATCATCGTCAGCCGATTCCAGCACCGATATTATGTTAACCATATGCGAAGAAAAGGTCGAAAGCGACTGTTCTATACTCTGTTCGTCGCCTATATCGGCAAACACTTTGCCGAATACCGCAATCTCACTGCCGTCGTCAACCGGGATCATAAGCCCGCACATCGTCATCAGGGTCAGAAGCCCTATGGTCTTAAGCGTTACGGTTTTGCCGCCGGTATTGGGACCGGTTATGACAAGAGTAGTATATTCCCGTCCGAGTTCCACAGTGACCGGCACTACCGTTTTATAATTGATCAGCGGGTGTCTTGCCCGCTTAAGACAGATATATCCGTTTTTGTTTACCTTCGGCAGACCGGCTTTCATTTTATATGCAAGCTTTGCTTTGGCAAAAATCAGATTTAATTCGGTAAGTGCCTCATATGAATATTTTATGCTGTCCGCGAAGTTTCCCACCTCGGCCGAAAGTTCGGACAGAATCCGTTCGATCTCCTCAAGCTCGCGCAGCTTAAGCACCCGTATCTCATTATTGGTCTCAACCACCGACATAGGCTCGATGAATATCGTCGAGCCGGTCGAAGAGGTATCGTGCACTATGCCGTTTATCTGCCCTTTATGCTCCGCCTTTACGGGGACGACATAGCGCC
>USHL01000279.1 GCA_900554525.1 uncultured Oscillospiraceae bacterium
TACCGATTTTCTATGGAAAAGGTATTAAGCAAAATCTTTCTTGCCGCGGATATCAGCAATCCGCAGCTTTTTCGTTCCAATGCAGAAAATTTCCGTATGTTGATTGACAGCGCCATCAGCGCGTTGGCTCCGTTGTCAGACTGCCAAAAGGTTTATATGATAGGGCAGTCTCATCTGGATCTTGCCTGGTTCTGGACGCAGTTCGAAACCTACCGCAAAGTAGGCCGAACCTTTTCAACAGTGCTTCAGCTTCAAAAAAAATATCCGTTTTATAAATTCAGCATGCCTCAGCTGAAGCTTTTTGAGATGGTAAAAGAATATGATCCCCAGCTGTTTTCCGACTTAAAAGCCTCGGTGCTTAACGGCGCAACAGAGCCGTCCGGAATGTTTTATCTGGAACCGGATACCAATCTCGTTTGGGGAGAGGCCTTGGTGCGCCAACTGCTGCGCGGAAAAAAAATACTCAAAGAGAATTTTGGTAAGCTGACCTGCAGCGAATCCCTTATAGATGCTTTCGGTTATTCTGGAAATCTGCCGCAGATATTGAAGCAGTGCGGAATAGAAAATGTATTTTTAACAAAAATGATGTGGTATAATGACACTACCGAATTCCCGTACAGTATTTTCAGTTGGAAAGGTATAGACGGAACAACCGTTACAGCCGCCACAATGCCCTGGTTCAACCGGCAGTGCACCCCGCGTGAGCTTAAAGAAAACGTATCTAAAAACAAACAAAAAAATCTGTTAAAAGATACTCCTGTCTTTTTCGGCTGGGGCGACGGCGGCGGCAGCGCTGACGACATACATTTAAGCTTTTTAGAACGTCTGCTTAAATGGCAGAAGCCATATAAAACCGATTCCGGCACCATCGATGATTTTTTCAAAAAATCCTCATATTGCAAAACGGAGCTTCCTGAATATTTCGGCGAAATATACCAAGAAGGTCACCGCGGCTGCTATACTAGTCAATGTGAAATAAAGCGCAGAAATAGGGAGCTTGAAAATTCTATACGCAGCCTGGAGCTTATCAGCAGTTACTTTGTCGGATACGATGCGGAAGAATATCAGCTCAATCTTAATTCTCCAATTGATATTTTGCTTACAAACCAATTCCATGACATCCTTCCCGGATCTTCGGTAGCTAAAGTATATGAGATTGCTCACAAAGACTTTGACAATGCAAAAAGACTATTGGATGCGGAATGGAATAAGCTGAAAAATGTATTCGGCAGAAACGAGCACTCTGCTACCGTATTCACTCCCACATCGTATAACGGATATTCCCGCATTTCCGTACCGATAAAAGAAGGCAATGCCTATGTATTATATAAAAACAACCTGCCGCTTCCGTATGAATATGCCAATGACCGGCTGATTTTTGAGGTCAAAGCGTCTCCATATACCTTTACGCCTTACTTCACTAAAACAATTTCTGATTTTGAAAACAGCACTTTCCTTACAAATGAAAGTTGTCTGGAAAACAATTACGTAAAGCTTGATTTTGACAGCACCGGCAATATTTCGGTATTAAACAAAACCAACGGATTATATACAATCAAAAAAGGAATTATCTTAAAACTATTCAATGACAACCCTATGAACTGTGATGCATGGGACATTGACAGCGATTACACCGAGGGCGAAACCGTACTTACTCCCGTTTCAGTTGAAGGCGTATTCAAAAGTCCTGTACGCAGTTTTATAAGATTAAATTATTCTTTCGGAAAATCACGTGTAAAGCTTACAATATCCCTCTTCAATCATGCGGAATATTTTGATTTTGATTATGAAATTCAATGGAATGAAAAGCACAAGCTTTTAAAGCATGAATTCGTCACTGATTTTCTGAGCTCTTATTCTGTTTTTGACATTCCTTTCGGCACTATCAGGCGTGATACGCATCATAATAATCCGTATCAGCAGGCAAAATTCGAAGTGCCCGCACTCACATTTGCAGATATTGGCGAAAATAACCGAGGCCTTTGCATAATAAGTGAAAGCAAAAACGGTTATAAATGTGAAGATAATATACTGTCCGTCTCGTTGCTGCGCTCCCCTGCTTACCCCGATCCCGAAGCAGATATAGGCAGCCATAGCTTCCACATTTCCATGTATCCTCACAGCGGTTCATACACTG
>USHL01000280.1 GCA_900554525.1 uncultured Oscillospiraceae bacterium
GTTATCATATACCACAGTGTTTTGGTAAACTCTTTTTCATCAAGTGAATGAACAAAGGTCATGGCGATAACGTTTGTGCAGTGCGAATGAATTACGATTTTGTGGTTGGGGTCTACCTTCAGGCGCTCAATGTGTGACATAAAATGCGCGGGCAGCTCGCTTGTCGGTCGTCCGCCGTCCTCATATCCCCAGAGAATTTCCATGGTTTTACCGTCGCTGCCGACGCGGATAATTCCGAGATTGTTTTCAGGGTCGCTCTCAACATTTTTAAAATATTTTCCGGTGCCCGTTACAAGATACAGCTTACCGGCAAGGAAAGATGCGTCAAAAGTGATGGTGAAGGTGCGCTTAACATCGTTTAAGTTCAGATACTGTGCCGCTTCATCTTCGTCGATATTAAGGCTTATGTTTCCTCCGTTGCGCTCGTCCCAGCCGAGCCGGTACATATTGGATGCAAGAGCGCAGAAATCCTTTAAAAACGGAGCTGTTCTTATGTCTTTCATTTATTTTCTCTCCTCAAGTATTTTCTTTTCATATGTCTTTACTTCACCAAGCCAGCTCTCACGTACAGGCACTCCCATTATCTCGCAGTAATAATCCCATACTGCGCCGAATGGGTAGGTTTTGTATTCCTCTGTCAGAGCCAGGCGCGAGGTGTAGTCGCCGTTCAATTCCGCTTCCTTCAGTGCCTGCGTCGGCTCAAGCAAAGCGCGCAGCAGGGCTTTTATCATATTACGCGTTCCGATTGTCCATGCTGCAATACGGTTAATTGAGGCATCGAAGAAATCAAGACCGATATGTGTTCTTTCAACAAGCCCCGTGCGGACAAGAGACTGAGCGATGGCAAGCAGCTCGTCGTCCATGATGACTACGTGGTCGCTGTCCCAGCGTACAGGGCGGGAAACATGCAGCAAAAGCTCGTCTGTAAACAGCATTACCGTCGGGATTTTATCGGAGATAACCTCCGTCGGGTGGTAATGCCCTGCATCAAGGCAGCATGCCTTACCGCGGGATACTGCGTATGCCACTGCAAATTCATTTGAAATTACGGTATAGCTTTCCGCACCGATGCCGAAAACCTTACTTTCGATAGCGTCCATACTGTATTTTTCATCGTACTTTTCCGCAAATACCTCATCAAGTGCGCTCATCATACGTGCGCGGGGCGCTTCACGGTCTATCGGAATGTCCTTGTATCCGTCCGGAAACCAAAAATTCGTGACGCATTTTTCATTCAGCTCTCTGCCGAAATAGTCTGCTATTTTGCGGCAGCGCTTGCAGTGCTCAATCCAGAAGTTACGGGTCTTTTTGTCTGCGCTTGACAGAGTAAAGCCGCTGTCAGCCATAGGATGTGAAAAGCATGTAGGGTTGAAGTCAAGTCCTATGCCTCTCTGCTTTGCCCAGTCAACCCAGCTCTTAAAATGCCGTGGCTCGATAGCGTCAAGGTCTACCTTTTCATCAGTGTCAGCATAAATTGCATGAAGGTTCAGCTTATGCTTGCCCGGAATCAGAGACATCGCCTTTTCAATGTCGGCGCGCAGCTGCGCCGGTGTTGTCGCCTTGCCTGGATAGTCGCCTGTTGTCTGTATTCCGCCGGACAGAGCAATGTCTTTAAACAGAAAACCGTTGACATCATCTCCCTGCCAGCAGTTGACAGAGATTTTAATGTTTTTGAGCTTTTCGAGCACACCGTCAGTATCCACGCCGATTGCGGCATAGCTTTCCTTGGCAAGCTCATATGCCTTGAGTATGGAGCTGTTCATTTATGTATCCTCCGTTTGTTTATTTGTTTATATTTTAGCACGTTGATAAAAAAATGTCTATATTTGTTTGTTATATTGCAAAACAGACAGATATAGGCTATAATATGAGCATAAACAATCATTATTGGACGGAGGACATAATATGAAAGAGCAATACGAAGAAATTAACAGAACAATTAGATTTTGTTGTAGAAAAAGCCGTAAATAGTGTAGGGGTTGATATTAATACAGCGTCTGTATCTTTATTACAATATGTATCTGGATTAAATAGTGCTGTAGCAAAAAATATCATTAAATATCGTGATGAACATGGTAAATT
>USHL01000281.1 GCA_900554525.1 uncultured Oscillospiraceae bacterium
TAAGCGTCATAGGTAATATAAACATACCGATAAATCCGAAGAATTTTATTCCGATAAACATTGCAAGCAGAGTAAAAAGCGGATTTATGCCTATTTGCCCGCCGATGATCTTCGGTTCGGCAAAATTGCGTATAATTGTTATTACAGCATAAAGCACGATTATACCGATACCGATATACATATTCCGCATAATCAGCTCAATAACCGCCCAAGGTATCAGTACGGTGCCGGTTCCTAACACAGGAAGTATATCTATAAAAGCTATAAGCAGTGCCAAGAACAGCGCGTTTTTAAGCCCGAGAATGTAAAATCCCACTGCAAGCTCCGCAAACGTAATAAGCATAAGCAATAAATATCCCTTTACAAACGAAAAAATGCTCTTGGTAAAAATAAGTTTTATACGCAGGATATTTCCATAGATTCTGCTGCCGCACATACTGCGAAAAAATTTAAGCAATCCCGGACAATCCGCCGCAATATAACAGGATGAAACCACTGCCACAATACAGCTTATCAAAAAGCCCGGTGCATTCCCGACAATAACTCCCGCAAAACCGGACAGCGTTTCGGTCAGGCGTTCCGACAAACCGTTAAGAGCATTCTTCAGCATCGACTCGGCTGCCGAAACAAAGTCCTCCGGCATACCGGAAAAAAACGAATCCAAACGGTTTCCGAGCTTCTGCAAAAACTCCGCTGCAGGCTGTACGTATGACAATGCATCGGCCAAAAATCTGCCGGCGGAATTTATAATGAAGTAAACTGCCGCCGTACATAAAGCAGCCGCCGCAAGAAACACCGCCGCTGCAAGTACAGCGGCACAAAGCGAAGACTTCAAGCGTGTCTTTTTGGCTATAAATCCTGCCGGCTTCTGCACAGCCCAAGCGATAACTGCGCCTATAATAAACGGCATAAGATACCCCAGCATAAAACGGAATACTATGAATACCAAAGCAAAAACCGTCAGAAAATATAAAAAATTGATTAAAAAAGTCTTTCTTGCCTGCTGTTCCAAAGCGTTCCCCTGCCTTACAATAACTTTTATACAGTTTCCACATTTATGTAAAATTTCAGCATTTTCTATTGCAGAACGGAAAAGAGTGTACTATAATAGAATACAACAGTTCGTCTACGGAGGACATTATGGAAGAAATACGTTATCTGCTTGTTGATTCCAGAGTACTGCCGCCGGTATTCACCGGGGTCATAACCGCAAAGGAGCTGCTTGAAAGCGGCGCAGCTTCAAGCGCCGCGCAGGCCGCGCGTATGGCCGGCATTTCACGCAGTGCCTTTTATAAGTATAAGGATTTTGTTTTCAATTATTCCGAAACCAATGCCGACACATTAAGTCTTACCGCCCGGCTATCAGACCGAGCAGGCGTATTTTCCGCACTTACCACCGCGCTTTACAATTTCGGCGCCAATATTCTTACGGTAAATCAGGAATTGCCGGTAAAAGGCAAGGCAAATGTTTCGCTTACCGTAACGACCGAAGGCGTAAGCATGAGCTCCGACCGGCTTATCGAACGGCTGCTTGAAGTTGACGGTGTTATTTCTATTAAAATAAACGGAGGAAAAAAATGATAAATGTAGCTATTATGGGTCACGGGGTCGTAGGCTCCGGCGTTGCGGAAATACTTATCGGGCACAGCGAACGTATCGCGGAAAAAGCAAAAACGCAGGTAAATGTCAAATATATTCTTGATCTTCGGGATTTTGAAGGGCTTTCCTACTCCGATAAATTTATCAAAGATTTTAACATCATACTCTCGGATCCCGAAATCAAGGTTGTCGCCGAAGTTATGGGAGGAATAAATCCCGCTTATGATTTTGTCCGCAAATGCCTTGACGCCGGCAAAAGCGTCGTCACCTCCAATAAAGAGCTTGTCGCCGTAAAAGGTGCGGAGCTAATCAAGCTTGCCGAGGAAAATAACGTCAATTTTCTTTTTGAAGCGAGTGTGGGCGGCGGAATCCCCGTGCTGCGCCCTATCGCACAGTGCCTCGCCGCCAATGAAATAACCGAGATTTCCGGTATACTTAACGGAACTACCAACTACATTTTAAATAAAATGATAGT
>USHL01000282.1 GCA_900554525.1 uncultured Oscillospiraceae bacterium
CAGCATTCGTCTATGCCGAACGGTTCCACCATATCGGTATAGCGAAAATATATTTCACGGGCACGTCGTGAAAATTCCGCATATTTATCCCTTAGCGGAGGCAGTATAATAAGCTCCGGGCATTTGGCTTTGGCTTCGAAAATAGGCTCGGCGGTCTTAACGCCGTATTTTTTTGCGGCTTCGTTTTTTGCGAGCACGATGCCGCGCCGGCTTTCCTTATCGCCGCAGACCGCGACCGGCAGGTTTTTCAGCGTCGGATTGTAATATAAAGAGACCGAGGCGTAAAAATTGTTGAGGTCACAGTGAAGTATGATGCGGTCTTTCATATAAGAAACTCCTTGGAACATTTGTTCTTTATAATTATATATTATTTACTGCAGTTTGTAAAGAGTAATTTTATCGATATTCTGTTGCATTTTTTAATGAATTATGCTATGATTTTATTGAGATTTAAGGGGGTATTGGTAATGGAAGGGAAAAAAGGTATTCATCTGCGCTCAGGATTTGGGATTATTTCGCAGGTTCCGCTGTGGCTGCTTGCGGTTTTGGGCATGGCAATGCTGGGGTATGTTTTTATAATCAGCCTTACTTCCTTTAACGGCATTGCGGCTCCGGAATTTATCGGGCTTGGAAATTATACGCGCTTAAAAAATGACGATTTGCTCAAGAATGTCATTTTAAATAATACACGCGGTTTTGTGCTGATAACGGCAGGTGTTATGACGTTTGCGGCGGTTATCCCGGCGCTACTTGTTTCACGGCTGAAGCTGCGCTTCGGTGTTACTGTGCTGGCGCTTTATTCTCTGCTTTCGCTGTCTGCACTCCTGCCGAGCAATCTCGGCTATGTTTTTTCGGGCGATTTTTCCGGTCTTCTTAACACACTTCTGATAAATAAGGGCATTATTGAGGAGCCTGTAATATGGTACAGCGAGCACGCACCGGCAGTGGCGCTGACAGCGTTCTGTCTTATATGTCCGGCGCCGACATTTGCCGTTGCGTATGCGTTTGCGCGCTGTGGAAGGAAAACGCTCGGTGCGGCGGTTTCGCTTGCTGCCGTTCCGGTTTTTATGGTTATGGCGAACAGCTATGTGCAGAAGCTTGTGGGGTATCCGTCTACCGACTATTCGGCAGACTGGCTGCCCACTCTTATAAAGGATTATTTCAGTACAAGGTTTGAAATCGGCCTTGCATATGCGCTGGTTATCAAGGGTATTGTCATGCTGGCGGGCTGGTGCTTTGCCGTGTGTGCTGTTGTGCTTGCGATATGGCTTATCGGGAAAAAATGGATAAAGGTTTCAGATAAAGCTCTCGGAGTGTCAGGCTGGGTGAGCTTTGCTGTTTTGCTTTTGTTGGGCTTGACAGGGCTTTTTCCGGCAGTCTTTATGTTTATAAATGCCTTTAAGCCTATAGAGGATTTTTTCGTCTATCCGCCGGCTGTATTTCCGATAAGGCCTACCCTTAAAAATTTTTTGGATTATTTTTCGATGCTTAACGATTCTTGGGATTTTAATGTGCCGATGAATGCGTTTTTCGGAAGTATTATATACCTGCCGCTTTACTGTATTTATCTGTTTGCAGCAGTGATACCATGCGCTGCCGGATTCGCGCTTTTCAAATTCGGAAAGGCAGGCGATACGCTTTTGCTGCCGTTTATATTTTTGCCGATGCTTACGCCGGCGCTGACGGTCAATTATAATGTAAGAGCTGTCAATATGCTGAGCTTTGTATCAGGGCTTGGATTTCCGCTTACCGTTTATCTGGCTTATCTTGCGGTGAGGATGATCGCCGCACGGTTTAATCCCGGGAGCCTTGCGTTCGGGATATTGTTTATTGTTTCGTCTTTTTGCTCGGCGGCGGTTATAAGTCATAGTTTCAATTCTTTTGCGTTTTATGACATGAGCGAAAAAAGTCTTTACAGTCTGAATGCTTTGTTTGCAGGAGCGGGAACAGCCAGAATGGGCATTGCGGCCGCGGGTGATGTGATATTATTGCTGATAACTGCGGCGTCTTTGATCGTTCCGGTAATTATGCTTGCGCTGCTTTACCGGGAATCCCGTAAATTCGGTGTAAA
>USHL01000283.1 GCA_900554525.1 uncultured Oscillospiraceae bacterium
GGATTACGGCTCTGCCCATCTTAAGACGATATACGGAATGGGGTATAAGCTTGAAGTTTAAAGCCCTTAAAAATAAGCTTTGGTTCAATATTTTTGTCCGCGTGGCAGCCATTTTCGGGGTATTTGTGTTAGTTATCTCGCTCGCAAACGTCACTTTTCTGGTACAGTTTTTCAGCTCAAAGGAAAAGACGGCTTTGAAGGAACAGCTTCTTGAGGTGAGCCGGCTTGATTTCAGCGATACCGAAAACGTAATTAATACACTTTCGGAAATAAACGAGAAATACAATTTTGACGTGGAAATTTACGATGACTCGGGTATAATACTTTATACTACCCACGGCGGTCAGATGATGGATTATTTTTCGCTCAAAAGCGAAAACTTTATTATGACCCACGAGGATATGATGACAACCGCAACCGAGCGTATGAGCGACGGGGTGACCTTTAAAACGGCGGTGCGCCGTTTTGACAAAAGCGAATATCTGCTGTGCACCAAGGAGATTTCGGACGGGCTGTTCGCTGAGGTCAGGGTGCAGAAGCAGCTCATTTCCAATTCGGCGGCTATTGCCAATGAATTCATTATTATCATTTCGGTGATATGCTTTCTGGCCTCTATTGTGTGGGTGCTGATTTTTGCGCGTCAGTTTTCAAAGCCGATTTCCGAAATGAACGATATAACACGCGATATGGCGCGGCTTGATTTCAGCCGCAAGCTCAAAATAGACCGCAGTGACGAGATAGGGCAGCTTGCCGATTCGGTAAACGAGCTTTCGGCATCGCTATCGACGGCGCTTTCCGACTTAAAGGCAAGCAACGCAAAGCTCAAGGATGAAATCGAGCTTGAGCGTCAGCTTGACGTTATGCGGCGCGGCTTTGTCGCCAATGTATCGCATGAGCTGAAGACCCCCATTTCGATAATCAGCGGCTATGCCGAGGGGCTTAAGCTTAATGTAAATTCCCAATCAAAGGAAGAATACTGCAATACCATAATCGATGAAAGCCGCCGCATGAACCGGCTTGTGCTGAGTATTTTAGAGCTTTCGCGCTATGAATCCGGGCAGATACCGATAAACAAGCAGAATTTCGGTCTCGCACAGCTTTGCCGGGACATGACGGAAAGGATTTTTGCGGGGAAAAATATCAGCGTTTCCTGTGAGGTGCCGGAGGATGCCGGGATATTTGCCGACCCGATGCTTATTGAGCAGGTGCTTAAATCCTACCTTGAAAACGCCGCGGCTCATACGCCCGACGGCGGGAAGGTGCGGATTGCTTTTGAGCAAAAGGAAGACGGGGCGCGGATTTCGGTATTCAATACCGGCAGTCACGTTGACAGCGAGCTTATGCCGCAGATATGGCAGAGCTTCTTCCGCGGGGACAAATCCCATAAGCGGGAAAGCAGCCGTTTCGGGCTGGGGCTTTCGATAGTGACCGCCATTATGAAGATGCACGGCAGGCAGTGCGGAGTATATAATACCGAGGACGGAGTCTGCTTCTGGTTTGAAGCCGATCTGCCTGAAAAGGAAAGCGGAGACGTATGAGCTTTTCCGTGAAGACAAACAGTGATAAAGAGGGGTAAAATGAAGAATTTTTTCAAGGGCATAATTGCGGGTATAGGCGGCGTGGCGCCGGGTCTGAGCGGCAGTGTGCTGCTGATAGTGCTGGGGCTGTATCAGAAAACCATAACGGCGATAAGCACGCTGTTCAAGAACTTTAAGCAGAACTTAAAATTCCTGGTGCCGCTGTTTTTGGGAGTGGGCGTAGGTGTGCTTATTTTCGGCAAGATTGTGGACTTTCTGCTGACAAATTTTGAAATGTACACGCGCTTTGCCTTTTTGGGGCTGGTGCTCGGCACCATACCTCTGTTTTACAAGGAGGTCAGGAAAGAGGGCTTCGGAAACAAATACTATATATATATAGTGCTCGCGGCGGCTGCCGGACTCTTTCTCTTTACCTTCAATAAAAATCTTTTCCCGACGGTGACCGAGCCGAATCTTTTACAGTCGGTGTTTTTAGGGGTCGCGGTGGCAGGCTCCTCCATTGTGCCGGGCGTGGACAGCGCCGTGATAC
>USHL01000284.1 GCA_900554525.1 uncultured Oscillospiraceae bacterium
TTGGTTTTGTGCGCCCTTTTTCGGAATTTTGCTTAGATTACAATGTTTCAACCTTATATTCCTCCTGCATATGGTCTATTTTATCCGTAAAAAATTTTTTTGTCAAATGCTTCAATCACACAGTCAAGCGCTCTCAAACGAATGATTTCATATAAGTTTGCAAAAGCCTAAAACGGCAATCTGGCCTTGTCGTTTTAGGCTTATTATCAATTTGAAAAATACAACAACTTACTCTTCAAATTATTTCCAGTCCTTAAGAGCACCATCGCGCAGACCCTCTAAAACCGACTGATATTTATCCAGCGTAGATTTGACATCGGCTCCGTTTCTGATTTCCTTACGCATATTGTGCAGCTCTGTATATCCTGTGGTAGTAGAATTTCTGAACCCATAATAGTCAAATACCAAGTCATAATCTGAATACAGACTAGTAAAGAATTCTTGTTCAGACTCGGTCAAAGCATATGTATCGGTATAAGATTGATTGGAAGGAATACTCTTATAAATTGCATAAGCAACAGCCACCTTCGGCTCCTTAGCGCCCTTGGAAGCGCCGATGGCGCAGGGCCAGGTTGCCGGAATATACGTAGTTCCTTCCTTCTGCTGAGGAACGGGAACCAAACCGAGCAGGGAAAGATCTCCGCCGTTCCAAGCAGCGGATTTCTTGGTAGCTATGGCTTCCTTAATTGTTGAAATATGATTGTCGGGTGTCTCCGCCAGCATTGCAAACTTACCGTTTGCAAAATCGTCGTATGAATCCTGGCAGGTTTCTAAGCTTGCGTCAATAATCTTATCTGTGACCGCCCATTTCTGCAGCCTTGACATTGCGGTGAAAACCTCGGGAAGTCCTAAATTAATACTGTAAGAAGCATTTCCGGTACGTGAAATATGCGAATGACCTGTGGTGGCAACCAGGCTTTCACTGACCGTCGGAGTAAAGTATATTCCCTTTGAAGGATTACTCATTGCTTTTGCCATTTCTTCAAAAGCGTCCCACGTCCATTTGCCCTGCGTCCATAAATAATAAGGATCCTTGTTTCCGCTGTATCCGGCATCAGCCAAAGCCTGCTTATTATAATAGCCAACACTGCAATTCACTCCGTCGGACACGCCGTAAAGCTTACCATTCTTACCTTTGAAATACTCGGAAATAACTAAAGATATACCGCCTTTTTCAGGATGAGTGGAATCTGCTACATCTGCAGTAGTAAAATAATCGTCAAGAGGCACTACAAGGTCGTTGATAATGCATGACGGCATATGAGAGCCGTGCAGAAACACAACGTCGTACGGCTGATCCGCCACAATTTTTTTTGCGACCGCGTCCATATATGTGTCGAACGGAATTACCGTTGGCTTTACCGTGCAATTGAATTCCTTGCCGAATGCTTTAAGTCTTGCTTTTTCATCATCATCAGGAGCATTATCGGAGCGATAGGCAAATGTAAATGTTTTCCCTCCGAAATCAAGCCCTTCTAACATAGAGGCAGTACCCTCATTAGGCTTGACCGGTGTCGAAACCGTGCCGTCGGCGCCTCCTGAGCCGGAACCCGACTGACCGCCGGCTCCGTCGTTTGAAGCTGCACCGTCTTCCGAATCATTTCCGGTTCCCTCGACCAAAAATTCACCGTCAGAAAAGTCACTCGACAATCCGTTTTCGCTTGAAGTCGTATTGACCTTGCAGGCGGACAGCGAAATGAGCATCATAACAGCCATGAATAAAGAAAAAAGTTTTTTCATATTCCATCTTCCTTTTTTATAATGTTTTGCCTTGAAAGGTACTTTAAGCCGCGATACCTTCAGTCTTAATACTGTATTCACGTTGCAAGACTCAAACAAACCGGCAATAATTAGTTTTTAAAATCAACGGAAACCGGAAAATGCTGCAAAGCATGTGCTTTGCAAATGAAATACTGAGTCGGCTAAGGCTCATCGCCGGCAAAGTATATTCAATCAAATAAATGCTTTATCCCACTATGCCTGTACGCTCTACGCTTTCGATAAAAAAGCGCTGCAGAAACAGGTATAACACTAAAG
>USHL01000285.1 GCA_900554525.1 uncultured Oscillospiraceae bacterium
GTGAAGGATTTAAACCGATAAAATAATAAAAAAGCACTTGCATTTTCAATAATTTGTGGTATAATTAATTTTGCAGCAACAAGATATTGTGTATATTTTGGTAATTGTATCACACAAGAAAAGGGGAGTGTACTATGAAAATCATCAAAAGAAGCGGGGCTGAGATGGATTTTGATCCGCAGAAGATAATAATCGCGGTCACAAAAGCCAATGAAAGCGTTGTTCCTAGCGAGCGCATGTCCGAGGTACAGATAAAGCGTATTGCCGAGGATGTAGAGAGTGCGGCGCTTAATATGAATCGTTCGCTGAGCGTTGAAGAAATACAGGATATGGTTGAGGATCAGATCATGAATCAGCGTGCCTTCGACGTGGCGCGCCGTTACATAACCTACCGCTATCAGCGTGCGCTTATCAGAAAGGCAAACACCACAGACGAGCAGATACTGAGCCTTATTGAATGTAATAATGAAGAGGTAAAGCAGGAAAATTCCAACAAAAACCCTACAGTAAACAGTGTTCAGCGCGATTATATGGCCGGCGAGGTCAGTAAGGATATTACCAAGCGTCTGCTCCTGCCTTCGGATATAGTCGAGGCGCATGAGCAGGGTCTTATACATTTTCACGACGCGGACTATTTCGCCCAGCATATGCATAACTGCGACCTTGTAAATCTTGAGGATATGCTTCAGAACGGTACGGTTATTTCCGGCACGCTTATCGAGAAGCCGCACAGCTTTTCCACCGCCTGCAATATCGCAACCCAGATAATCGCACAGGTAGCCTCCTGCCAGTACGGCGGTCAGAGCATAAGCCTTACCCATCTGGCGCCCTTTGTCGACATAAGCCGTAAGAAAATTTATGCCGATGTTATAAAGGAGTTTGCCGAAGCAGGGGCTGAAATTGATGAGACAAAAGCGAGGGAGATCACCGAAAAGCGTCTGCGTGATGAAGTCAGCAGGGGCGTTCAGACCATACAGTATCAGGTGGTAACATTGATGACCACTAACGGACAGGCTCCTTTTGTCACAGTGTTTATGTATCTTAACGAGGCCAAGAACGAGCGGGAAAAGCAGGACCTTGCGATGATAATCGAAGAGGTGCTGCGGCAGCGTTACCGCGGTGTAAAGAACGAAAAGGGCGTATGGATTACTCCGGCTTTTCCGAAGCTTATTTATGTGCTTGAGGAAGACAATATAACCGAAGGCAGCAAGTACTGGTATCTTACCAAGCTTTCGGCAAAATGCACGGCGAAGCGCATGGTTCCGGATTATATTTCCGAAAAGGTAATGCTTCAGAACAAGATCGACAAAAACGGCAACGGCAACTGCTATACCTGTATGGGCTGCCGCAGCTTTCTTACGCCTTATGTTGACGAGAACGGCAAGCCGAAATATTACGGCCGTTTCAATCAGGGCGTTGTCACCGTAAACCTTGTTGATATCGGGCTTTCGGCCGATAAGGACCTTGAAAAATTCTGGCGTATTTTTGATGAGCGTATGGAGCTCTGCCACAGAGCGCTTCAGCAAAGACATGAGCGTCTAACCGGCACTCTGTCGGATGCGGCCCCGATCCTTTGGCAGTACGGCGCGCTACTGCGCCTTAAGAAGGGCGAGACCATCGATAAATATCTTCATGGCGGTTATTCTACCCTTTCGCTCGGTTATGCGGGGCTTTGGGAATGTGTGTACAGCCTTATAGGCAAAAAACTTACCGAGCCCGAAGGCGAGGAATTAGGCCTGCAGATTATGAAAAAGCTCAATGAATATACCGCTAAATGGAAAGCAGCGGAAAATATCGACTATTCGCTTTACGGCACCCCGCTTGAAAGCACGACATATAAATTTGCAAAATGCCTGCAAAAGCGTTTCGGTATCGTCAAGGGCGTGACCGACCGCAATTACATAACCAACAGCTATCATATCCACGTTACCGAGAATATCGACGCCTTCGATAAGCTGGCGCTTGAGGCCAAGTTTCAGGCGCTTTCTCCGGGAGGAGCGATTTCCTATGTCGAGGTTCCCAATATG
>USHL01000286.1 GCA_900554525.1 uncultured Oscillospiraceae bacterium
GGTAAAAGCAATCGTAAACGGTTCTCCGCGTCGTATCAATGTTTGCACCCGCTGCCTGCGTTCGGGCAAGGTTACCAGAGCAATCTGATCTTACAAAAACAACCCTAAGCGGAAGCTTAGGGCTTTTTTGTGTCATAAAGGGAAATATATATGATAAAGGCTGTTTTATTTGATCTTGACGGTACGCTGGCGGATTCGCTGGCCGATCTTGCCGCCAGCACTAATTATGCGCTTAAAGCATTCGGATTTCCTGTACACGAAACGAGGAAATATAAAAAATTTGTAGGCGACGGAATCCCTAAGCTTATTGAACGCGCAATACCAAAAAGTGCCCGCGGGACGGATTTTTCACTAAAAGTACTGGATTATTTTATGGAACATTACAGAGTGCATTATCACGATAACACATGTGCATATAACGGAATCCCGGCTCTGCTTGAACAGCTCAGGCACAGCGGTATAAAAATTGCCGTGATTTCCAACAAGGCGCAGGAAATGGCCGAAAAGGTTGTAAATAAGCTTTTCGGCGATATGGGTGATATGTTTGATACAGTTGCCGGAAAACGTGAGGGATACCCGGCGAAGCCGGATCCTGCGCTTACGCTTGAAGTAATAGCGGGGCTCGGCGCAGAGCCTCGGGAATGCGTGTTTGCGGGGGATTCCGGAATGGATATGGCGGTCGCTGTAAACTGCGGCGCAGTGCCTGTCGGGGTACTGTGGGGCTTTCGTACAAAAGAAGAGCTTTTGCAGAACGGAGCAGAATATCTTGCGGAAAAACCGAATGATATTTTTGAAATAATCAAAAGGATAAATCATGACTTCAGTTAAGTATACATCTACAAAAATTGCCTGCTATTCGGGTTTTGTGGTGCAGGCGATAGTAAACAATTTTCTGCCGATACTTTTTATAGCGCTCAATGAAAACTACGGGATAGGGTATGAAGAATTAGGCCGGCTGATAATGATAAACTTTGTGACTCAGCTTGTGACCGATACCCTAACTCCGAAAATAGTTGCGAAAATAGGCTACCGCAGGGCTGCGGTTATGTGCCAGGGAACAGCGGCGCTGGGGCTTATAATGCTGGCGGTGCTGCCGAGAATTATGGGCAGCGTATATATCGGAATCGTGCTTTCGATTTTAGTATATGCATTTGCCAGCGGGCTGATGGAGGTTATATTAAGCCCGATGATGGAAATGCTGCCGACAGGCAATAAAAGCGGCAACATGGCGCTTCTGCATTCTTTTTACTGCTGGGGACAGGCATTTACGACGCTGGTTACAACATTGCTGGTGTTTGTGTTCGGCTACGGCGGATGGGGTAATATCCCGCTTATCTGGGCGGTAATACCGCTTATCAATATGTTTGCTTTCTTAAAGGTGCCGATAGTTGAGCCGGAGCCTGAAAGAAAGAGCGCGACGCTTTCATCGCTTTTAAAGGCTCCTATGTTTTGGTGCTTTATGATAATTATGTTCTGCGCCGGAGCAAGTGAAATAGCGATGGCGGAGTGGGCGTCGATGTTCGCCCAGCAGGCGCTCGGAGTCTCAAAGGTAGCAGGGGATTTAGCCGGCCCTTGCGCTTTTGCGTTGTTTATGGGCGTCGGGCGAGTGGTATACGCCGTTTTTTCGGAAAGGCTGTCTTTCAAAAAAACACTTGTCGTTATGAGCGCGCTGTGCGCTGTCTGTTATTTTGTGGCGGCATTTTCGGAAATACCGGTGCTGGCGCTTATCGCCTGTGCGCTGTGCGGTTTTACGGTGAGTCTTTTCTGGCCGGGCACGTACTCTGCCGGGGCTCGCGTTTTCCCGAAGGGCGACGCCGTGATGTTCAGTGTTTTTGCTATGTGCGGTGATTTGGGCTGCTGTCTCGGTCCCTATGTGCTGGGTCTTGTAGCGGACAGGGTGAATCTTCACGCAGGCTTTGCCGTTTCGGCGGTGTTCCCGATAATTCTTTTTGTGACCGCACTGTTTTTTTATAAAGAAAAAGCTTGCCAAACCAACTGACAGGGTATAAAATA